>CALBSG010000162.1 GCA_937927675.1 uncultured Paracoccaceae bacterium
CGACCGTTGCCTTGGACAACGGGGTCTCCACCGCCGTCACGTGGCGCAGCAGTAATGCCGCCGTCGCCACGGTCTCCTCCGGCGGCGTAGTCACCGGTGTCTCGCTGGGGACGGCGGACGTGACCGCCGTGGCCGTGGCCGATACCACGCGCCGCGCCACCGCCTCGATCACCGCTTGCTTGACGGACCCGACATCGGTCACACACGCGCCCTGCGCCAGATGCGGGCCAATCTCGGCCGCGATCTCGGCCATGGCCCCAACCGGGACCGCCAAAACCACGAGGTCAGCCCCCTGCACCGCCTCGGCCGCAGAGCCGAAAACCCGGTCACAAATGCCGATTTCCAAAGCCACCCGGCGGGTTTCCTCGGTCTTAGCATAGCCGACAATCTCGCCCGCAAGGCCAAACTGCTTCATCGCATGTGCCATGGACGACGCAATCAGGCCAAGGCCGATCAGGGCCACACGGTCATAAATCGGAGGGGTCATTTCGCCCCCTTGAACTGACCGATGGCATGGGCCACGCGACGGCAGGATGCCTCATCGCCGATGGTGATGCGCAGGCAATGCGGCAGATTGTAACTGGCCACACGACGCACGATAAGCCCTTGGCTTTGCAGGAACTTGTCGCAGGCCTCTGCCTCATCGACAGATGCAAACCGTGCCAGAATGAAATTCGCCATCGAGGTATCGGACGGCACGCCAAGCTCTGCCAAGGCTTCGGCCAGCCAATGGCGCATGCGGGCATTGTCGGCCCGGCATTTCGCCACATAATCCTGATCGCGGACCGCCGCTTCGGCCACATCCAACTGGGTGTTCGACAGGTTGAAAGGACCGCGAATGCGGTTCAACACATCGATGATGTGTTTTGGCCCATAGCCCCAGCCAATCCGCAACCCGCCAAGGCCGTAGATTTTCGAGAAGGTCCGCGTCATCACCACATTGTCGCGTGCGGCGATCAGCGCGGCCCCGGCGTCAAAGCCTTCGACATATTCGGCGTAAGCCCCATCCAGCACCAAAATCGCCTGCGGCGGCAGGCCTGCGGCCAGACGTTCCACTTCGGCCGCCGAAATCATCGTGCCGGTCGGATTGTTCGGATTGGCGATGAACACCAGTTTGGTGCGGCGATTGCAGGCCCGCAGGATGGCGTCGACATCGGTGGTACGCTCACGCTCCGGCACCTCGACCGGGGTTGCCCCCGCAGCCATGGCCGAAATGCGATACATCAGGAAGCCGTGCTCGGTATAGACAACCTCATCCTTGGGACCGGCATAGGCCTGACACAGGAAGTGAATGATCTCGTCGGACCCAACACCGCAGATAATCTGTGCCGGATCAAGGTCATGCGCCTCACCAATCGCCTCACGCAGAGAGGCGTGATCGGTCGAGGGATAGCGGTGCAATTGATGCACCGAACGCTGGAAGGCATCTTTCGCCTTGTCCGACGGGCCAAAGGGGTTCTCATTGGACGACAGCTTCACCACGTTCGACACCCCCGCAACAGATGCCTTGCCGCCTTCGTAAAGCGCAATGTCCATGATGCCGGGTTGTGGGCGGATGTGGTCGTTCATCAGATTCCCCAAGGTCATGCCGGGCTTTTACCGTCCCCAAGGGTGCAAGGCCAGTGGAAAGGCAAAGGGGCGGCCTTGCGCCGCCCCAAAGGATTTTCGGCGAAAATCCGTGACCCCGAGTTTTCGACGAAACCTCGGGCGTTCACACCGCAAGGAAGTTGGTGAACTGCCAGGGATCTTCGTCATCGCGATCCTCGGCAAAGCTGTTGATGCGGTGCTGGATCGGCGTCCAGTCGGTGTAATGGCACTCCACCCGGCCCAGATAGGGCCGCTGGACAGCCAAGCAGCGCTCGTGGTCCATCTCGTCGGCCTCAACCCAGCCCATGTTCGGGTTTTCCGCCACCCAAACCATGGCCGCCAGCACAGCCGAGGTCACCTGCATGCCGGTCGCGTTCTGATAAGGCGCCAGCGCGCGCGCCTCGTCGATCGACAGACGCGAGCCATACCACATGGCACCTTTGGCATGGCCGTAAAGGAACACGCCCAGATCATCCCCACCCGAGGTAATCTCTTCCGCGGTCAAAATATGTTTCTTTTCCGGCAGTTGGCCGGAACCGTTGATCTCGTGCAGCGACAGGATCGCATCATTACAGGGGTGATAGGCATAATGCGCGGTCGGGCGATAGATCGCCCGGTCGCCATCCCAGACCGTGTAGTAATCCGGGATCGACAGCGATTCATTATGGGTCACGACATAGCCGAATTGCGGGCCGGCTGCGGGACACCAAGACCGCACGCGGGTATCCGCGCCGGGCCGGTCGATCCAGATCGCATATCCCGCGCCATGGGTGAACTTGTGGCCATGGGGGGGAAGTTTCTTCTCATGCGTGCCCCAACCGAGTTCGGCAGGTTGATAACCTTCTGACAGCAACCCATCCACCGACCAGGTGTTGACAAAGGTGCCAACCGGCTTGGTGCGGGCCGAAACCTGCGTGTCCCGCTCGGCAATATGCACGCCTTTGACCCCCAGTGTCATCGCCAGCATCGCCCAATCGGCCTGCGATTTCGGGGCGGCGGCAACGCCGGTATCGGCGGCCAGACGCAACAGCGCCTCTTTGAACAGCCAGCTGACCATGCCGGGGTTTGCCCCACAGCACGACACGGCCGTCGGTCCGCCAACATGGGCGCGACCCAGGTCACGCACTTTTTCCCGCAAGGGGTAGTTGGTGCGGTCAGCATTGGGCAGCGGCGAGCCAAAGTAGAAGCCCGGCCAGGGTTCAACCACGGTGTCGATATACTGCACGCCCAATTCGGCGCAAAGTTCCATCAGCAGGATGCTGTCCACATCCACCGACAGGTTCACAACCATCCCCTTGCCCGCGGGGAACAACCCGCGCAGCACGGCTTCGTAATTCTCTGGCGTCAGGGCGGTTTGCAGATGCTTGATGCCATGCTCGCGCAGGATATGGGCAAATTCGCCTGACGGCTCGATCACCGTGAACTGGTCACGATCAAAGCCGATATGGCGCTCAATCAGCGGCAGGGTGCCGCGCCCGATCGAGCCGAAGCCGATCATGACCAGCGGGCCATTGATATGGGCGTGAAGGGTATGGGTCATGACAGGGCCTCAGGGCTTGGCAGTTGAAGACAGCGGGACGCGACACAAAGGGCTGATACCATCTTTCGCCCAAAGCGAGGGGGCGCGTTCGCCCCATAAGCCGCGATACGAAAAGGGCCGCGACCTTGCGGCGCGGCCCCAATGGATCCTGCGCTTGCGCGCAAAACGCCTTAGTTCTTGGCGTAGTATTCGACGATCAGGTTCGGTTCCATCTTGACCGGATAGGGCACATCGCCCAGGCCCGGGGTGCGGACGAACTTGACGGTTTTCTTGTTGGTGTCGACTTCCAGGTAGTCCGGAATGTCACGCTCGGCCGAAGCCAGAGCTTCGATCACGATGGCCAGCTGACGCGACTTTTCGCGCACTTCGACGACATCACCTTCTTTGACGCGGTACGACGCGATGTTCACGCGTTTGCCGTTCACAGTGACGTGGCCGTGGTTGACGAACTGACGCGCAGCGAAAATCGTCGGAACCAGCTTGGCGCGGTACACAACCGCATCCAGACGGCGCTCCAGCAGGCCAACCAGCATCTCGCCGGTGTCGCCGCGCACACGCTCGGCTTCGCCATAGATCTTGCGGAACTGCTTTTCGGTCAGGTCGCCGTAGTAGCCCTTCAGCTTCTGCTTGGCGCGCAGCTGGGTACCGAAGTCCGACAGCTTGTTCTTGCGGCGCTGGCCGTGCTGGCCGGGGCCATATTCACGCTTGTTGACCGGCGACTTGGCGCGGCCCCAGATGTTTTCGCCCATACGGCGGTCAATTTTGTACTTGGCAGACGTGCGTTTGGTCACGGCTGATCTCCTTCGTTCGACATGAAGGGCGTTGTCCTTTGGTCCGAAGACCCGACAGGGATCCTTTTGCAAGGGCCACCAACACCAATGAAAAGCCCCGGAATTGCTTCCGGGACCCGTGGGGCGGCTTATACAGGCGGAAAAGGCAGAGTCAACACCCCGGGCGCCGCAACATGCCCCTTGTCCAGACTTAGCCTATCAATGCGCCATTTCATAGCGCAGGATCGCCGCCTCTGACGCCGAAAGATTGCGCCGCGCATAATCCCCATAGCTGTGCGGGTTCGTCGCAATCCCCGGCAACAGCTGCAACAAGGTGCCAAGTTGACCGGGATCCACCGTATCCAAAGCGGTGTTCGAGGGGTGGAAACTTTCCGATTCCAGCCCATTGGCCCAGATCACATTGTGCCGCTCCAGCAGGATATGCACATAAGTCACCTCGCGCAGGGTGTGATCGACGATCACCGTCTGGTCGTTGATAAGGTCTTCGGCCGCCACCAGAACTTCGGGCGTATTGAACAGCGCCTGTGCCGCGCCCCCTTTCAACAGCATCCTGTGCTGGGGCGAGACCAGCAAATCCTCATCCGGGCGGCCAATGCCTAAGGCGCCCGCCTTGAACCGCACCGGCCGCAGATGCGGCATGGCATAAAGCCGCGCGCCGGTCATACGACGGTGGCCTGTCCACATCACCTCTTGCGGACCATTGTCGCGGGTGTTGATCCGGTCGCCGGGCCGCAGATCACGGATCATCCGCGGGCCATCCGGCGTGGCCAGCCGGGTGTCGGGCGTAAAGCAGATCACCCCACCCGCCAGACGCGCGCCCGCCCCCGAATGTGTGCGGTCGATCGAGGTGCGCACCACCCACAGATCCTGATCCACCGGCGGCAGATCGCCCACCAGCATCAAAAGCCGCGCCCCGGTATCGGGCACAAGGATCAGCGTGACTGTAAAACTTTGATGGCCATCGGTGACGATAAATCCCTGTTCGGGCAGGCCGTCGGCCTGATCCGACACAAGTCCCACATCGCCGCCCACCGCCGCGCCGACCAAGCGCCGCACCATGCGTGCGGCACGTTTGCGAATGTCCGTCGTCCCGTCGGCCCCTTCGAGAAGTAACACCCCTTGCGGCCCGTCCACGCGCACCGCTGCACCGGTCCAGCGCCACGTGGTGCCAACCGCAAGAACATCCAATGGGGCGGCCTTAAGGCCGTCTACTTCTGTCTGTGACCAGGAGATGACGAACGTGCCCAAAGAGCCCGTTTTCATAACCAAAATGCCTGCTCGTATTTCTTGTTTTCATTTTTCGCGGCTTTTTCCGCCGCTTGTGGATAAAAGTTAACAAGAAGCCCCACGCTTGACTAGAGCAAACGGGCAACAGAATTCAGATAGTAAACAAGATCAGAATCGCAGATTCAGGCTGAGCGCGCCCACCAATTGCCCCTCGGGCTGCGAAGTGAACTCGGGCGAAAGGTAGCTCACACCGTAAAAGAGGCCCGTGCGGTTGCCCTGCCAGTGCAACCCGGCGCGCAGCCGATAACGCTGATCCTCGGCCTGCACCCCGGCGGGTGGCAACAGCGCACTGTCCAGAACCTGCGCCAGATCACCGCCCAAGGTCAGGCTTAACCCGGTGTCACGGCTGCCCTCGACCCCGCGATAGCGCTGACCAGTGGTCACATCGCGCAGCATCAGATCATCGCGCCCCAGATCCCCGATCGTCACATCGGCCCCGATGCGCACCAGCGTTTCCACCCCGGCCCGTGCCTCGGCAAAGGGGCGGGCCTGCACGGCCCCCACAGCAAAACTGCGGCCAATTTCGGCGTTCAAACCGGGATAGACGTTCGAGCCGATCTGGGCATCCAGCACCGCAGCCGACGGCGGCACCATGCCCAAACGCCCATGAAACCAATCATGAAATGCCCCGATCCCGGTGTCAGAGCCGGTCATGGCAAGTTCGCCCCCCAGCACGACCTCCGCCCCCTGCCAGCCAAAATGCGTGTTGGCCCCAACGCTCATCAGCCCAGCATAACGCCGATCAGCGGGGGTGATGGCGGTCAGGTTGGCCGGTGCAATCACCTCGGCATGGCCGCGCAGCTCAAAAACCTCGCCAAAGCCCAAAGCGGCAAAGCCTGCCGCACCAAACCGGCTGCCCGACGGCCCGCGCACCAGGCTGAGCGTGTAAGATCCGCTGCGCCACCGATCTTCCCCATCGCCCATTTGGTCATTGGTAAAGATCCGCCCCCAGCCCAGACCGACCCGCCCCTCGGCCAAAGCGCCGCTTGCTGTCAGCGCCACAAGTGCTGACAAGATCAACCGCCTGACCATGATCCAAATTCCCCGCCCCAAAGCCCATTGCGCCAAACCCTGTCGCAGCACTGTGGTAAAATTATGGAACGTTGACCAAGAAATCCCCGTCGCGCGGTGGCGGCGGTCTGGTGCCATGGCCCCCGCCGTCCTAGTGCATCTGCACTATGGTATCTGCCCCACCGCTGCGAAACAGTAGACCAACCGGAACAGGGAGCCACGCCGTGACCACTGCCCAAGACACCGCCTTTTACCACGATGAACGCTGCCTGTGGCACACCACCGGAGAACACGCGCTGATCATCCCGGTCGGCGGCTATGTGCAGCCGCCCGCAGGGGCGGGCCATGCCGAAAGCCCGGAAACCAAGCGGCGGTTCAAGAACCTGTTAGAGGTATCGGGGCTGTGGAAGAAACTGGCGGTGCTGGATGCGCCGTCGGTCAGCATGCAAGACATGCTGCGCGTTCATACTCCGGAATACCTGAAAAAATTCAAAGAGGTATCCGACGCTGGCGGCGGAAATGCCGGGCATTATTCGCCCTTTGGTCGCGGGTCTTATGAAATCGCGATGGTGTCGGCGGGGCTTGTGAAACAGGGCGTTCAGGATGTGCTGACCGGTCAGGCCGCCAATGGCTATGTGCTGTCTCGCCCGCCGGGCCATCATTGCCTGCCCGACGCCTCCATGGGCTTTTGCCTGCTGGCCAATATCCCGATCGCGCTGGAGGCCGCCCGTGCCACCCATGGCCCGCTGCGCGTCGCCGTGGTGGATTGGGATGTGCATCACGGCAATGGCACCGAGGCGGTGTTTTATGATCGCGACGATACGCTGACGATCTCGCTGCATCAGGAATCCTGCTTTCCCTTGGACAAGGGGGCGGCCACGGATCGCGGCACAGGCAAGGGAGCAGGCTACAACCTGAACATTCCGCTCCTGCCCGGTGGCGGCCATCAGGCCTATCTGGACGCCTTTGATCTGCTCGTGACCCCCGCCTTGCGGGCCTACAAGCCCGATCTGATCGTGGTGGCGTCGGGTCTGGATGCCAATGGGGTGGATCCCCTCGCCCGCATGCTCGCCCATGCCGAAACCTTCCGCGCCATGGCGACCCGGATCAAGGCGCTGGCGACAGAGCTTTGCGGCGGCAAACTCCTGTGCGTGCATGAAGGCGGCTATTCCGAACTTATGGTACCGTTCTGCGGGCTTGCCATCGTCGAGGTGCTGTCTGGCCAAAAGACCGATGTCATCGACCCGATGTTTGACATCGTGACCGCCCAGCAACCTCCCACCGACATGATCGCCTTCCAGCGCGCAAGGTTAGAGGTCCAAGCCAAGGCGATCTTCGGCTAGCCCCGCTCCTTGCACACCTGCGGCCTTTACCTTGGCCTAAATATCCGTCTTGCACGGCCGGCAACAGCGGTTGCCGGTCGCCAGACGATCACCCGGCGTCAGCCCCAAAGATCTGCCCGGCATGATCGGCAAGGTAAATCCGCAGCCAAGGCGTAAAGGCCTCGGGTCGGGCGGCAATCTCGGCCTGCAACTCGACCAGCCCGATCCAACGCGCCGCCATCACCTCATCAGGGTTCAGATCCAGCGCCAGATCGGCCGGGGCATCGGCGCGAAACAGCGCCACCACCTCATGCTCCACCAGACCGCCGCCCACCTCAGCACGGTATTCCACCCCGCCCGCCGGCTGCAACGAAAGGCCCGTGATCCCCAATTCCTCGGCCAGACGGCGGGTGGCGCAGGTCGCGTCCGGCTCGTCCCACAAGGGATGCGTGCAGCAGGTGTTCGCCCAAAGCCCCGGGGTGTGGTATTTCGCCATGGCACGTTGCTGGATCAAGATGCCCCGCGGCGAGAGCACAAAAACCGACACCGCCTTGTGGCGCAGGCCGCGCTGATGCACTGCCAGCTTTTCCACCGGGATCAACTGGCCCTCCACCCAGGCCGGGATCATCTCTGTCGAGGTCATTTCAAATCCCGCATCTGCAACCGCCCTGCCCTTACCCAGAACGCCCCCCTCGATCAAGCCTGACCCCGATCAAGTCTTGCCAAAACCCCGCCCCCCGCGCTACCTGCGGCCAAACCGACAACGGAAGGCTCCTCCGATGACCGCACCCTTCGACCGTTCCATCAAGATTGCCCCTTCGATCCTCTCCGCTGATTTCGCCGACTTTGGTCGCGAAATTCAGGCGATCGAGGCCGAAGGCGCCGATTGGGTCCATGTGGATGTGATGGACGGCCATTTCGTGCCGAACATCACCTTCGGCCCCCCCGCTGTTGCTGCCTTCCGCAAACATGTGAAGACCGTGATGGATGTCCATATCATGATCTCGCCGGTGGACGCCTATATCGACGCCTTTGCAAAGGCCGGCGCGGATATCCTGACCGCCCATGTCGAGGCCGGGGCGCATTCGCACCGCACCTTGCAGGCCATTCGCGGGGCCGGAATGAAGGCGGGCATCGCGCTCAACCCCGGCACCCCGGCCGAGGCGGTGGCACATCTCTTGGACCTGACCGACCTTGTCTGCGTGATGACGGTGAACCCCGGCTTTGGTGGACAGAAATTCATCGACATGACCGCCAAGGTACGCCAACTGCGCGCCATGATCGGCGACCGCCCGATCCATATTGAAATCGACGGTGGGGTCGATCCGACCACGGCTCCCCTCGTGGCAGCGGCTGGGGCCGATGTGCTGGTTGCAGGCTCTGCGGTGTTCAAAGGCGGCTCGGTTGCCAATCCGGCCGCTTACGGGACCAACATCCGCGCCATCCGCGCGGCCGCCGAGGCCGCACGTGGGTGATCTCGGTCCGCCTGCCGTCATCTTTGATCTTGACGGCACGCTGATCGACAGTGCGGCACAGATCCACGCCACCACCAATAAGGTGCTGGCTGAGATCGGCCTTGGCCCGACCGACCGGGCCACCGTGCAAAGCTTTGTCGGCAATGGTTTGCCCACTCTGATCGACCGGCTGCTGGCCCACCACGCCACCCCCCTGTCGCCACAGGCCCGCGCCGATCTGATCGCCACGTTTGAGGCCGACTACAGCGCCAACCACGGCCTGACGGTGCTTTATCCCGGCGTTCGCAAGGCCTTGGAGGCGTTGAGGTCGCAGGGGGCAGCCCTTGGCATCTGCACCAACAAGCCCATCACGCCGACCCATGCCATTCTGGACCACCTTGCCCTGACACCCCTCTTTGGCGCGATTTTGGGCGGTGACAGCCTGCCCACGCGCAAGCCCGATCCCGCACCGCTTCTCGCCACCGCCCAAGCGCTTCACCGCCCAACAGCCGTGTTTGTCGGCGACAGCGAGGTCGACGCCGAAACCGCCCGCGCGGCGGGCCTGCCCTTCCTGCTGTTCACCGAAGGCTACCGCAAATCGCCCGTGGCGGCGATCCCGCACAGCGCGGCCTTTGCCGATTGGTCCGACCTGCCTGACGTGCTGCACGCCCAAATCTGAAGCGGCGCGCAGCACGTCATCTTGGTCCAAACACTCACGCTCCTGCCCGCGCCGCGCGCGCAACGATGCGGGAAGCGGCGGCCCTGCCGCCCCTGCCGTGGCAACGCCGTCCGAGGGGCTCGATGCCCCGCAGGGCGGCTCCCCCTTTTCGGTCCGGCCTTGATCCGCTAAACCTCGGGCATGGCCATCACACTCACCTCCCTCACCGATCTTGCAGGCTTTGGCTTTGATGACATCATCGACGCCCGCGCACCGGCCGAATATGCCGAAGATCATTTGCCCGGCGCTGTCTCGCTTCCGGTTCTTTCCGATGCCCAAAGGGCCGAAGTCGGCACGATCTACAAACAGGTGAACCCTTTTGTGGCGAAAAAGCTTGGCGCGGCCTTGGTCGCGCGCAATGTGGCCGATCACCTTCTTGGTCCATTGGCAGACAAGCCCGGTGGTTGGCGGCCCTTGGTCTATTGCTGGCGCGGCGGCCAGCGTTCGGGATCGTTCGCGCTGATCCTGTCGCAGATCGGGTGGCGGGTCGAGGTGTTGAAAGGCGGCTACAAGGCGTGGCGCGGGCTGGTGGTGCACGAAGTCTACGATACCCCGGTACGCGCGCCCATGGTGGTGCTGGACGGCAATACCGGAACAGCAAAAACGGAAATCCTGAACCTCTTGCCAGGCCTGGGTGTGCAGGTGATCGACCTTGAAGGGCTGGCGAACCACCGCGGCAGCCTTTTTGGCGCGATGGGTCCGCAGCCCAGCCAGAAGGCCTTTGAAGGGCGGCTTGCGCAGGCGCTGGCAGCACTTGACCCGACGCGCCCCGTGGTGGTGGAAGCGGAAAGCTCCAAGATCGGCCAGTGCCGCCTGCCGCCCGAAATCTGGAAGGCGATGACCAAAGCCCCCCGCGTGGCCTTGAGCGCCACCGCTCGTGACCGCGCCCGCTATTTGACGCAGGCCTATGCCGATATGACTGCGGATCCGGCCCGGTTGATGGGGGTGATTGACCTTTTGAAACCGCTGCATCCGCAAGAAGTCATTGCCACTTGGCAGGCCATGGCGACGACAGGCGCCTTCTGCGACCTCGCCGAAAGCCTGATGTCGCGCCATTATGACCCGCGCTATGCCAAACACCGCGCCCGGATGGAGGTGCGTATGGCAGAAGTGGCAGCAGGTTCGCTGACGCCAGAGAGTTTGCCCGACACCGCCGCCGATGTGGCCCGGGCGGTTCAAAGCCTGCTTTAAGCGCCCGCCGATCTTTCATCGGGGGCGATTTGACGGATGCGGGGGCTGTCTGCCACAAGGGTTTTGGCCATAGGCCAAATCCTTACCCAGAGGATACTTCCACCAAGGTAAAGGCAATCAGATCAAGGTGATCTGCGGCGTTCCTGCAGTAATTTCGCCAATCACCCATGCGGTGGGCAGTGCCGCAAGAAGCGCGGGCGCGGCAGCGGCCGGGACGGCAGCAAGAAGCCCGCCGCAGGTTTGGGGGTCGAACATCAGGGCCGCGCGCGGGCTGGTCAGATCGCCCCGGATCCGCCCCAAACAGGCGGCGCGATTTTGCGGGGCAAGGCTTGAGGCCTCGCCGGCGGCGGCCAGCGCCTCGGCGGCGGGCAGAAGCGGCAGGTCAGCAAGCCGCAAGGTGGCGCCACAGACGGATGCATCGCAGATTTCCAGAAGATGACCGGCAAGGCCAAAGCCGGTGACATCGGTCATGGCATGCGCGTGGGGCGCAAGGGCCTTGGCAGCGGGGCCAAGGCTTTGCCCCATGGTGGCAAAGCAGGCCGCGACCGCCTCGCCCAAGATGATGCCCGGCAGGCGTGCCATCGCCATTTCCGCGGCGAGCACCGTGCCGGTGCCGATGGGCTTCGTCAGGATCAGCACATCACCGGGCTTGGCCCCGGCTTTGGCAATCTGGCGGTGGGCAAGGCCGGTGACGGTAAAACCAATCGTCAACTCCGCCCCGGTCGAGGAATGGCCACCGACCACATCCGCGCCCGCCTGACCAAAGACCAAGGCCGCCTCGGACATGATTTCAGCCAGCATCCGCGCGCCCAAGGTTTCCGATTGGCGCGGCAGGATCACTTGGGCCAAGGCGGCTTGCGGGGCGGCCCCCATAGCAAAGATATCGCCCAGCGCGTGATTGGCCGCGATGCGGGCCATCAGCCGCGGATCTTCGGTCAGGGCGCGCAAGTGGTCGGTGGTGATAACCTGCACGCCATCATCCGCCTTGAGCACCGCCGCATCATCGCCACGCCCGGACAGCACATCGGCACGAACCGGTACGGGCAGGCTGGACAGCGCCACCGAAAGCCCTGCGGCCCCGAGTTTAGCCCCGCAACCGCCGCAAAGGGGTTTCGGCCCCATCGCCTCGATCAAACCCTCCACCAAAGGGGCGGGTGGCAAGGCCTGCTGCATCGGCGCGCCAGAGGTGAACATCGCCATGAACCTGCGGTCGATGCGGTCTTTCACCCGCCACAGCCAAGCGCCACCGCCACGCAGGCCGAATTTGTCGGCCACGGCCATCTTGTCCCCGGTGGACACCAGTTTCAGATAGTCCCGCTGCGGCCGATAGGCGCGCAAGGCCCCCCCTGTCAGGACCGCGCGCAGGTTGTGATGCAGAATCGGCGCTTCGCGTACGGCAAAGACCCCGGCCTTGGGACGTGGGGCATGGGTGAGATGGGCGCAATCGCCTGCGGCAAAGATCAGCGGATCCGAACTTTGCAGGGTCGGACCGACGGAGACAAAGCCCTGATGCAAATCGAGGCCCATCTCGGCCAGCCAACCTTGTGGGCGGGTGCCGGCAACGGACAGGGTGAAATCCGATGGGAGCACCGCGCCCGTTGTCAGATGCACGGCCTCGGCGGTGATGCGAGCGGCCATGGCGCCGGTGACGATCTGCAGACCCGCGGCCGTGCATTGGGCCAAAAGGCGCGCGCGGGCGGCGCGGCCGATATGGGGCAGC
>CALBSG010000163.1 GCA_937927675.1 uncultured Paracoccaceae bacterium
GGACCTGATCGGGCAGTTGCAGCCGCATACGCCCGCGCGCTTCGTGGAAGTGACCATGGCGCAGGCGCTCAAGGCGCGGAAGGATCAGGCGAAGCTCTACGACAAGATCAAGTCATCTCTTTAAGGAACATGCACATGAACGGTAATCTTCTCTCCACCCTCTGGCCCCAGTCGCAACTCGCCCATAAGGCGGTCATCCTCGGGCTCGGCGTGGCGCTGCTGACGCTGGCTTCCAAGGTGCAGGTGCCCTTCTGGCCGGTGCCGATGACGCTGCAGGTGCTGGCCGTGCTGATGATCGGTGCTACGGCAGGCGCCAGGCTGGGCGCGGCAACGGTGCTGTCATGGCTGGCGCTCGGCGCCGTCGGCGTTCCGGTCAGCGCGGGGGAAGCAAGCGGCGCTTTCGCATCCAGTGCCGCTTGCAGCCCCGTCACCTCACCGACGGCATGCGCGTGGGTCGCGGGCGGAAAGCTTGTCGGCTTGCCGGTAATCCCGGCCCAAGGTGCGGCGTCAGCCATCTCGGCCGCATCGACTTTACCGTCATTGTCGGCATCATAGGTCGATTTCAGCATATCGCCGGGACCAAAGGCGACAGTGGCCTGTTGCACGAAGGCGGTGGTGGCGATTTGCGTGCTGTTTGTCCCCGATACTGCCGTTGGGGCGCTTGGGGTTCCGGTCAGGGCTGGTGAGGCCAGCGGTGCTTTCCCCGCAAGCAAGCCATCAAGTTGCGATTTGCGGATGAGATCAGACGCAGCGCTGGCGTCTTGGGACGATTTCGGGACCAATGTGAAGGTCTTAGCCCCGCCAATCGTCTGCGCACCTGTCAGATCGACAAAACCGCCCTTGCCGGCGAGCGGAATGACAGAGGTCGCATTCCCCGCCCCATCATCCCCCTTGCCGACATAGAGCGTGTCATCGACCTCGTTATGCGCAAGCTCGCCCGATTTGAGCGCGGCCGGCGCGCCAGCGAGCCCTGAGACCCGGCGTTTGAGTTGGATGGTATTGGCCATCAGAAGAATCCTCCATTGATCGGGGTGTCAGTGGGCAGAATGGTCACGCCGGGTGTACCTTGATCGCCCTTGTCCCCCTGCAGTCCCGTCCGGCCTTGGGGCCCGGGCTGTCCGAGCAGCCGCACCGCCACAGGCCCAGACAAAATGCGCAGCCGGATCGGTTCGCTGGAGGTCAGATGCAACCGGATCGGCCCGGTCAGGGGCCGAAGTTCAAGCGACGCCGCCATGGTTCAGAGCCCCTCGGGAACGGGGGGCCGCGTCACAGGCAGGGCCACCGGGATTTCCAGCAGGAAGCCCAAATGCCGGTCTGGCGTCAGATCGGTGCGCACGAGATCAAGGACGACCCCGCCAGGCGCGAGGCCCGCCGTCACTTCGGGGGGCAGAACGATTTCCAGCGTGCGCCCGTCCAGGCGCAGCACGCTGCCCGCCGCAGTGGAGAGGTCCGCCACCCTCGAAGCGGCGGCAATCGTCCTGCGCACTTGGCCCACAAAGCTGGCGCCCTCGGGGAAGAGATCGACCTCGGCCTGCAACTGCAGCCGGTATTCGTAGCCGATCAGGATGACTGGGCCTTCTTGCACGATTGTCATGGCTGCCACCCGCAAAGCCGCGCACCTATCTCGTTATGGGCAAGGATCTGCGCCAGCGTGCCGTCTGAGAGAACATCTGCGCGCGCGGGCCGGATCGGTTCCGCCCAATCACAATCATCGCGCACAAAACGCGGCTCAATCGCGCATCCAGCGATCAACCCGGCGCTCAAGATCAGCGCGGTCAGCATTTTGAATGTCATGACGGATTTCCTTGGATGTCTGCAGCGTCCGGATACGGGCCTCAGCTGCGCGAATGGCAAACTCTGCCTTGGCTGCGTGACGCCCCTGGCGTTTCGCGATGCGCAGGGCGGAGATTAGGATCAAACACAGGGCGGCCAAAAGCGCGATGCGCTGCCCAAATGCGGTGACAATCCGCGTGACAAATACGATCACGGCGTTTTCCCCGACCTGTGATCGTCGATCCTGGCCGCCCGCGC
>CALBSG010000164.1 GCA_937927675.1 uncultured Paracoccaceae bacterium
TGGAGTTCAGACGTGTGCTCTTCCGATCTGGCTGGGCGAAGATCCTTTGCTGGTGGCCGAAACTTGCGAAGCCTTTCGCGGACTGGACCATTGGACCCCCGCTCATTGCCTGGTGACGAATGTCGATGATGAACATTCAGAACATTACGCCACGCCGGCAGCTCTGCACGACGCCTTTGCCGATCTGGTTGCCCGTGTGCCGGAAGATGGCGCCGTGGTCCTGTCTGGAGATGATCCTTCCCTTGCCGCCCTTGTGGCCCGTATGGGCGAACGGGTGCTGACCTTCGGAATAGCTTCGGACAACAGGGTCCATCCGGCGGATGTGGTGTTGGATGACACAGGATCTAGCTTCGATCTGGTGGCCGACGAAGTTAAGCTGGGCCGGGTCCTCCTCACGGTTCCAGGGGTGCATAATCTGCGAAACGCCCTTGGCGCGCTGGCGATGGCGTTGGCGCTTGGGATTGACCCAGAGGCCGCATGTCTGGCGCTGACGCGGTTCCGCCCCGTCCAGCGCCGCTGGCAGTTGCTGGCGGCGGCGCGGGGCGTGAGGGTCTTTGACGATTTCGCCCATCACCCGACCGAGATCGAAGCTACCTTGGCGCTTGCGCGCCAGAACGCGGGGTCGGGGCGCGTCTTCGCCGTTCTCGAACCTCAGATGATCAGCCGCGTCACGCGACTGGCAGAGGACTATGCCACCGCGTTGGCACTTGCTGATGTTGTCTGGCTGCTGCCGCTCTCCGCCGCGGGCGAGCCGGGCGATACCGCTGCGGCCGAAGCCAAGCTGCGCACGGCGCTTGGGCAGATGCGGCCCTCCTTCCGCGATGCCGAAACACCTGAGGTTGCCGCACTCGCGGTCTGTTCAGCAGCAAGGGCCGGCGACATCGTGGTCTGCATGGGCCCCGAGGGTGCAAGGCGCACCGCCTACCAGATTGCCGCGCGACTGGCCGAGCAGCCTGCCTGCCCCACCGCACCAGCGCCTGTGGCAGCGGTGGCGACAGGCGACCAGCCGCGACTGCTGCAGCACGGTTTCGCGGCACAAGTGGCCAGCCAGCCAAACGCTGCCTGCATCCTGTCTGGAGATGAAATCTGGTCCTATGCACGCATGGAAAAAAGAGCGGGCCTCATCGCTGGCGCGCTGACAACGCGGGGCATCGGGCGAGGTGATCTGGTCGCGGTGACGATGCGCAAGACGCCGGATTTTGTTGCTGCACTTCTTGGTATCGTGATGGCGGGTGCGGCCTTCGTCCCTGTCGATCCACGCATGACTCGCGCCGGGATGGGCCGCATCTTGCGACGGGCAGGGGCACGGCTGACCCTGACAGATGACACTTGGCATGCGCTTCAGACCGGTTTCGATTTACCAATCACTATTGCGGCCCTGCTAGACGGCGTCCCTTCCACCCCGCCAGAGCTGCAAGACGCCTCGCCCGAGGACCTTGCCTACGGTATCTTCACCTCGGGCTCGACTGGTGTGCCGCGTCTGGTGGGGATCGAACACCGCAACGTGGTGTCCTATTTCGACCAGTGCCTTGGCAAAATTTTCCGTGCCGAAGACTATCGCGTTGTGCCGGCCAGCGCATCGATCAGCTTCGATGCTATCGTGCATCAGGTGTTCTGTACGTTGTCGTTGGGCGGGACCATCCTGCTGGTCGATGACATCGCTTCGCTTGCACAGTCGCCGCATTTATCTATGGTCACGCTGCTGGGCGGCACGCCTTCGATGTTGCGTGCCTTCCTTGATCAGCACGATCTCCCCGCCACCGTCGGCACAGTGAACCTTGGAGGGGAACCAACGCCGCCGGAATTGCTGAACAGGCTGCGTGACTTTCCAGCGCTACGACGTGTTTGGAACATCTACGGCCCAGCAGAAACAACGATGGTCGCCTTTGCCGGACGTTTTGACGAAGCCGAGGCATCTGTTCAGGCAGGGCGCTGGATCGGGTATCCGTTTCCTATGGTGCGCACCCGCATCGTGGACGCAGCAGGGCAGACTGTGCCGCAGGCTGAGGCGGGTGAATTGCTGATTGGCGGTCCAACCGTCGGGCGCGGCTATCTTGGGGTTCCAGAGCAGACGAAGGAACGCTTCTTCACAGATCGTCACGACAGCAACCTGCGCTGGTATCGCAGCGGCGATGTCGTACGACAACTTTCCAACGGATCGTTCCACTTTCTTGGGCGCAGCGATGACCAGATCAAGATCAACGGCGCGCGGGTCGAACTGGGCGAAGTGCGCGCCGCACTGATGAGCTGCCCCGGCGTCGCAGATGCCGCCGTTCTTGCCGTGGACCGCGCCGGGGGCCGTACGCAGTTGGTGGCCTTTGTTGTTTTAGATGCGATGACTGACGTTGCTTTCCTGCGCGAATGGCTGCGCCTGCGTCATGCCCCCATCCTTGCGCCGCATCGCATCCTTGCCATTGATACCCTGCCGGTCCAAGTGAATGGCAAGATCGACAGGCAGACTCTGGTTGCCTTGGCAAAGTCCGACGCGGCTATGCAATCCGATCCTCGTATGTCCGACGGCACCGGAGATGAGGTTCTGGCGATCTGGCGCAACATCCTTGGTCGTCACGATCTGGACGCCGAAGACGATTTCCGCGCGGCAGGCGGGGATTCGCTTGCCGCGATGGAGATCATCATGGCGGTCGAGACACGGTTCGACACGCGTCTGCCACCGGATGCGATGGATGCGCTGACCACGCCCGCCGCCATGCTACGCGCCGTGTCACATCACGTTGCTCCTGCCGTGCAGGAGGGCGATCTCTTACACCGGCAGCGCATGTATGTGGCGGGCTGGTCAGGGCGGGCGGCGCGGCCTGATGCGCTTGTGCGAACGCTGAACCCCGATGCCGCGCAGGCCCTGTTCTGGGTCTTTCAGGGCGACGCGGAATTCACCGCCCTATCTGGCGCGCTTGGTACTGGTGTGGCGCTGCACGGGATGCGGTCGGGGCATCAGATCATGGACTATACACCTGACACGATCGAGCGACTGGCCGAAACCTACGCCTCAGAGATCACCAAACTGCTTCCCGAAGGGCAGATCCATCTTGGCGGCAACTGCCAGGGTGCCGTCATTGCCCGCGCGGTGGCCTTTGCCCTGCGCCGCAGGGGGCGGGAAGTCGCACGCCTCGTGCTGATGGAGATGGCAAAGCCATGGGCCTATGATGCACCTGTCGATCTGGTCTATGGACGGCAAAGCGTGCTGAACCCCTTCCGCAAGGGGGATGACGCTCCTGCAGCCTTTGCCGCCGCTTATACGCAGGGCTTTGCACGTCACTTTATCGATGGCGAACATGGCGCCTTTTTTCAGCCGCAAAACGTAGGGTCCTTGGCGACCGTGCTGCGCAGCATACTTCAGCCCGGAGAAATCAAATGAACACCCTTCCCGCGCCCGAAGAAGCCGCGAACTGGACAAGGCTGGCGCGCCAATACGCTCGGTTCTCATCTCCGTTGCGGCCTGGAACGGAGGATGTGGCGCTTTTCCGCAAGGCGGTGCAAGGCCATGAGGCACGCGTGCTTTTGCTGGGAGTGACGCCCGCTCTGGCGGGTTTCGGGGAAGATCTTCTTGCGGTCGAAGCGATGCCCGACGTGATTGCCGCACTGTGGCCCGGTGATCGTCCGGACCGCCACGCCGTCGTGGGCGACTGGCGTGCTCTTCCTTGCGCCGACCAAAGCCGTAGTGCGATCGTTGGTGATGGCGTGCTTTCGGCAGTCGATGCCGACCCAACCGCCTTGTTGCGAGAATTCCTGCGCGTATTGGAACCTGGCGGCGTCATCGCCATCCGCTGTTTCTGCGCGCCGGACCGCCCCGAACCGCTTGATGTCATCGTAGCGGATGCGTTGGCGGGCCGGGTGCCCGACATGAACGTGCTGAAATGGCGGCTTTCCATGCATCTTGCCGGCCATGACCCTGTATTTCGCGTTCCGGTTTCAGCTGTCCTGGAACTCTTCAACCGTCTTTTCCCTGATCGTGCCGGATTTCTGGAGCAGACGGGCTGGCAGGCCTCGGATTTCGACTTCGTCGATCTCTACCGTGGCTCTGCCTCGGTCTTGCGCTTCCTGCCAGAAGACCGCTTGCGTGCCGTCCTTACGGATATCGGGGCCAAGTTAACCGTCCTGCGTCCGCAGGGTTATCCGTTGGCCGATCTGTCACCGGTCTTCGTTATGCACAAATCGGAAGAAAACGAATGACCCAACCGACGGAAGCACTGAACAAAGATTCCGTTAGCCCGGCGACAGATGGGGTGGAACGGCTCGAGGTTGCTATCATCGGCGGCGGGCCGGGCGGTATCGTCGCTCTGAAAGAGATGCTGGCGGCCGGCGTCACCCGCATCGCCTTGCTCGAGCGCGAGCCGTGCATCGGTGGGCTTTTTTCCCGCGGCTATGATGGATTGCAGCTGACGTCCTCTGCCCCGTTCAGCATGTTTTCAGATTTCCCGATACCGCCGGGACAAGACAACCATTTCTGGACCAAAGACGAAGTGGTTTCCTATTGGACGGCCTACGCTGATCACTTTGGCATAACCCCCTTTCTTCGCCTCAACCATGCGGTCACTGGCATCAGGCGCGAGGCGGACGGCTGGCACGTCGGATTGACCGGACGCGCCCCGCTGCATGCAGACAAGGTGATTCTGGCTACGGGCAACAATGTCGCGCCCAATCTTCCCGAGTGGCATGCGCAGCTGACGGACGTTCCCAGTCTTCATTCTGGCGCTTATCGCAATCCAAAGATTTTTGAAGGCAAGAATGTCGTGATCGTGGGCGGCGGCGAGTCTGCGGCAGACATCACGCTGGAAATCGCCCGCGTCGCGCGCAGCTGCACCATCAGCCTTCGCGGTGGTCCGGGCTGGATCGTGCCGCGCCATCGTGGCGAGACAGCTGCCGATCTGTCGACCCATCGTGCCTTCTGGAAACTGCCCGCCTCGACGGGCCCGATCACAAGCGCTGTGCTCCTTCGCGCCGAGCGCCGCAGAGCAAAGTCTGACCCCGTACTCGCCGAGGTGGTGCGCCTGAACGAAAGCGTCGCCTCACCGCTAGGGGTTCGCGGAACCTTCGGGACCAAGAGTCTGGGTCTGGCGCAAGCGGTTGTCTGGCATGGTGCCCGCCGCGTGGGTGGCATCGTCGGCGCCAAACAGAGTGGGCGCGAGCTCTTGACCGACGACGGCACGCGGATCGAGGATGTCGAGATTGTCCTATTCGCCACCGGCTATCGCAGCGGCGCGCCGATCCTGCCCCAAGAACTGCGCGATACCGATCCGCGCCTTCTATATAAGCACATGATAGACCCGGACGTGGGTGCTAGCCTGATCCGCATCGGTTTCGCACGTCCACCATTTGGAAGCCAGTTCCCCATTATGGAAATACAGGCGCGTCTGGCGGCCCGCATTGTAACCGGGAGGCATAGGCTTCCCAGCGCCGAGCGTATGCGGTCGGTCGCGCGCGCCGATGCGGATCGTCTGCTTCGTCAGTTCGGCAAGAGTGGACAGCGCGTGCGCGGTCTTGTGGACTATGGCCACTATCTGGACGATCTCGCACAGCTGATTGGATGCAAGCCGCGCCTGTGGAGGCTACTCCTGACGCGCCCTAAGCTTTGGATGCGCGTGCAGTACGGTGCGATGCAGTCAAGTCAGTACCGTCTCTCAGGTCCCGGAGCCTGTCCTGAATTGGCCGAATCCATCCTGCATGGCCTGCCGATTTGCCCTTCGCCACATGTCCTGCGTGCCGGATTGGCAGGGTGGGCCTTTCATGTTTGCACCTTGGGCCCGATCCGCCAGGCCGTGCGGCGGTTACGCGCCGGGCGGATCAATGGTTGACGCGTGCAGCATCTGAACCGGTCGCCTTACGAAATAGGTGAATGCATCCTGTCATGTCTTGAGGCACCCAATGTGTCAGTGTCGGTTCTAGGCACGACCAGACGTCGTCTTTACAACAAGGATGAAACTCGCCGGATCGTAGAGGAGAGCTATCGCGAGGGCTGGCCGTCGACATAGGCTGGCCCTTTTGTTCTGCGGGCTCTACTGTCAGCCTCAATCCAACGCGAGGATCGCTGTATGTACAAAAAAGGAGAGGTTTCTTACACCCCCCTGCCCCTGCCAGACCGGGTCCAATTGCCCGATACAGAGGCCCGCGAAGCCGTCGCGACGTTTCGGGATTATATGCGCAAGCGACATTCCGTGCGCGACTACTCGAAACGCCCGATTCCAAAGGAAATCATCACCGCCTGCATCGAGGCCGCAGCAACGGCCCCATCCGGCGCAAACCACCAGCCTTGGCATTTTGTGGCCATCTCCAACCCAGAGATGAAGGCACGCATCCGAGAGGCCGCCGAAGAGGAAGAGCGCGAATTTTACGCAGGCAGTGCAGGCGATGAATGGCTCGCAGCTCTAGAACCGATTGGAACAGGCGTTTCAAAACCTCATCTGACCACAGCCCCTTGGCTGATTGTTGTCTTCGCTCAGCGCTACGGTCTCACCGAAGATCAGGAGCGCTACAAAAACTACTACGTCCCCGAAAGTATCGGCATCGCAACCGGCATACTGATAACCGCCATCCACCACGCGGGTCTCGTTTGCCTTGAACATACGCCCAATCCGATGAAGTTCTTGCCCGATCTTTGCGGACGCCCCGCACATGAGAAGGCCGTCATGATCATCCCCGTCGGATGGCCCGCAGAGGACGCCACAGTCCCTGCCGTCGCCAAACAAAAAAAACCGCTCGATGAGGTGATGTCCGTCTTTGAATGAGGGTCAACGTCTGGAGCGGCGGCCGCGCAAAACCCTGACTATCGAGGATACCGATAGCGGATCCAGGCGGCCAGACGGGGTCTTTGTTCAAAAGCACAAGCCCCGCGCTTCTGCACCGTTTAAGTGGTTCTGCGTGATGGTCTCGTTGTTTTCGGATCCGGGCGCCACAAAAGCAAAAGCCCACGCGGTTGGCGTGGGCGTTGTGCGGGTATT
>CALBSG010000165.1 GCA_937927675.1 uncultured Paracoccaceae bacterium
CCCTTCGGCATTTGCGCCTGTGGAAATACTCTCGGGGGGTGAGGGCGCAGCCCGAGGGGGGCAGACAGCCCCCCTGAAATTCTTGCCTCAAGAATTTTGCCTCACCAATGCCCGGTATTGCCCATCGAGGACCAAGGCTCTGCCGGGGCCAAAGCCTCGCCCTCTTGCAAAAGCTCGATCGAGATATTGTCCGGGCTGCGGACAAAGGCCATCCGCCCATCGCGCGGCGGGCGGTTGATGACCACCCCATGCGCCGCCAGATGCGCGCACATGGCGTAAATGTCGGCGACCTCATAGGCCAGATGGCCGAAATGGCGGCTGTCGCTGGGCAGGCCGTCATCGCCATCCCAGTTGAAGGTCAACTCCAGCGGTGTCTCGGGCTGGCCTTTGGCGGCAAGGTAAACAAGGGTGAAGCGCCCCTGTTCGCTTTCATATCGCCGGATCTCTTTCAGGCCCAAAAGCTCATAAAAGGCCATGGATTTTTTCAGGTCCAGCACCCGAACCATGGTGTGCAGATAGCGAAGTTTCATCAGTTTTCCTTTCCGTTTCCCGAAAATCTAGGGTGCTGGGCCGGGAAAGGCCAGTGTCGCGCCAATGATCTTGCCCCGCGGCATTTGCGGCAAGACCCATTTATGCCGCAGGTTGCGGTTTCCCAAAGCACCTTCCCCAAGATATAGTGGACTCCGACTCATTCCCCGAAAGGCCACCCTATGCCGCTGACCGCTGATCAACGCGCCGAAATCGAAGCTGCCCGCCAGCACCCGCGCCCCACGCTGCGCGCCGTGTCCGAAGGGATGGAGGCGCATCTTTACCGCGCGCATGAGGTGCTGGACCACGGTTTCATCCGCGTCATCGACTATATGGGCGACGACAGCGCCATCGTGCAGGCCGCGCGCGTCAGCTACGGCGCCGGCACCAAACATGTGCAAAACGATGACGGGCTGATCCGCTATCTGATGCGCCACTGGCATTCGACCCCGTTCGAGATGTGCGAAGTCAAACTGCATGTGAAACTGCCGGTCTTCGTCGCCCGCCAGTGGATCCGCCACCGCACCGCCAACGTCAACGAATACTCGGCCCGCTATTCGATCTTGGACCGCGAGTTCTACATCCCCGAACCGGCGCAATTGGCCGCGCAATCGGTGGTGAACAACCAAGGCCGGGGTGAGGTGCTGACCGGCGCGGAATCCGCCCGCGTGCTGGAGATCCTGAAACGCGACGCCGCCCAGTGCTATGACGATTATGAATCGATGCTGTCCCAAGACGGCCAGCAGGGCCTTGCCCGCGAATTGGCGCGGATGAACCTGCCGATGAACATCTATACCCAGTGGTATTGGAAGACCGACCTGCACAACCTGTTCCACTTCCTGCGCCTGCGCGCCGACGCCCACGCCCAATACGAAATCCGCGTCTACGCCGATGCGATCGCGGCCACGGTGAAGGATTGGGTGCCTTTGGCGTTCGCGGCGTTTGAGGATTACCGGATGGGCGGTGTGACGCTCAGCGCCAAGGCGATTTCGGTGTTGAAACGGCGGTTGGCGGGGGAAGTTGTCGGGCAGGAGGACAGCGGGATGTCCAAGGGCGAGTGGCGGGAGTTTGAAGGGGTTTGGGGGTGAGTGGGTTTTTCGACTATCTTTTGATTGACCTTTTGCCGTTCTGGCAGGGGTTTTTTTTTAATGACATCTTCGGTCGCTTGGCCGATTGCACTTATTGTTGTTGCCAGACTGTTCAGGCCGTTCATCTCCAGCATTTTTTCTGATCGCGGTTTTTCATTCGAAGGATTTGGCGCTCAGATCAAAATAGAAGAACGTAAGGCTTCACAGCCGGAGGTAAGTGGTCTGCCTGGAAATGAATTTTCAGATCCTAAGGTTAAGCTTCCTCGAACCCTCGCTATTGAAGAACAAGAGAAAAAAATACGTGATGTTATTGAAAAAATCCCGTCTGCGGAGGTCATTGACATCGCAATAAATGCACTCGCGATGGAACAGTTGGATAAACACTTCGCGCTAACATACATTGACATCTTTGGTAGCCAGATGGTGCTGCTTCAACGAATAAATGAGCGTGGCAGCTCGATCGAATTCTCAGAAGGAGAAGATTTCTTCAATGAGGTGAAGTCGCGTTACCATGAATTTTCCGATTGGAATGTTGAGCAATACCTTGGTTTCTTGACTCACAGAAATTTGCTTCACATAGACAAAACTATACAACTTACGCCTTTTGGGAAGGACTTCATTCACTTTGTCGTTAGGTTTGGCCTAAGAACGGACAAGGCCTTATAGCCTTGTGTAGCTCGCCTAAACCGGGCAGCGCCGCGCTGCCCGGCGGCGCTAAAGCGCCTTGATTCCGGGCAACGGAAAAGCAGGGAAAAGGGCGCGGTCTCACAGCGCCGCGAACCCCTTGTCCAGCGCGCTCAAGATCACCTTTGCATCGGCATCCGTGATCACCAAAGGCGGCGACAGGATGATATTCGGCCCCGACACCCGCACCATCGCGCCCGCCTCATAGGCGGCCTTCTGAACCCGCCCCGGCATCGCCTTGTCCGGCGCCGCTTTGGTGGCGCGGTCGCTGACCATTTCAATCGCCAGCATCAGCCCGTGGCCGCCGCGCACATCGCCGATGCAGGCATATTTCTCTTTCAGCGCCTTTAGCCCGTCAAACAACTGCGTCCCGCGTGCGGCGGCGTTTTCGTTGACTTTCAAACGCTTGGTTTCCGCCAGCGTCGCCAGCGCCGCCGCAGCGCCCACCGGGTGGCCGGAATAGGTATAGCCGTGGCCGATGGCCGCCTTGCCGCTTTCGTCCTTTTCAAACACCTCTGCCACGGCTTCGGAAATCATCACCGCGCCGAAGGGGAAGTAGGCGTTGGTAATCGCCTTGGCGGTGCAGGAAAAATCGGGCTGCACGCCCCAAAGGCGGCTTCCGGTCCAGGCCCCAGTGCGGCCAAAGGCGGTGATGACCTCATCTGCAATCAAGAGAATGCCGTTCTTGCGGCAGAGCGCGGCCACCCCGGGCATGAAGCTGGCATGCGGCGGAATGACCCCGCCTGCGCCAAGCACCGGCTCCATGATAAAGGCGGCGATGGTGCCCGCCCCTTGGAAGGCGATCTCGTCTTCCAAGGCTTGCAGGCACAGCTGCGCCAGCTTGGCCGGATCGGTTTCATTGAAGGGGTTGCGATAGGGGAAAGGCGCGGGGATGTGGTGGCAGCCCGGCAGCAAGGGTTCATAGGCCGTGCGGAAGTTTGCATTGCCGTTGACCGATGCGCCGCCGAAATGCGTGCCGTGGTAGCCCTTTTTCAGGGACAGGTATTTCACCCGCCCCGGCTCGCCCTTGATCTTGTGGTATTGCCGCGCCAACCGCAGCGCAGTTTCCACAGAATCCGATCCACCCGAGGTGTAGAAGGCCCGCGTCAGACCATCGGGCGCAAAGAAATCGCGCAGCTCCTCGGCCAGTTCGATCACCTTGTCATTCGAGGTGCCGCGGAAGATCGAATAATAGGGCAGGGCATCGAGCTGGGCCGCAATGGCGTCTTTCACCGGCTGGCAGGAATAGCCAAGGTTGACGTTCCACAGCCCGCCGACGGCATCCACCACCTCGTGGCCGTCGATGTCCTTGATCTTCACGCCCGAGGCCGCGGTGATGATCGCGGGCGGGTTCTTCAAACTGTCCGACGGCGCCGTCATCGGGTGCCACAGGCTGCGGGCGTTGTTGGCCTTGAGGAAATTTTCGTCTTTCATGTCGGTGGTCCTTTTGATCCTCAGGCGGCAAGGCGCCAGAGCGTGGCTATATCGGCGGGCAAGGTGCCGCCCCAAAGGCTGGTGATTTCGCTGCCGGCGCTGGCAAGGGCAAAGCGGATCAGGCGGCGTTGGTCTTCGGACATGCGGCTGGCAAGGGCGGCCACGGCCACGGCCCCGGTGCAGCGGCCAAGCGCGTCAAACAGCGGCACGGCGATCGAATGAACCTCGGCCTGAAAGGCGCCGCGGCTTTCGGCAAAGCCTTGACCGCGCACTTCGGCCAACCGCGCCCGCAGCGCCTGCGGCGCGGTTTCGGTCCGCCCGGTCAGGCGGGGGATGGGTTGCGCCAGCACCGTTTCGCGGAAAGCTTCGGGTTGGAAGGCCAAGACGACAAGACCGGATGAGGTGGCGTGAAACGGCAGAACCTCGGCGTCTTCCATGGTGACGCGGGTCATGTGGCCGGTGGAATAGGCAAAGCCCAGCGTGTGCAGCTCCGACCCCATCAAGAGCGACAGATGGGCGGTTTCCCCGGTTTTTTGCGCCAAGGCCTGCAAGACGGGCATCGCGGCCTCGCGGGTCGGAACCTGCGCCTCACGCAGCGCCGAAAGCCGCAGCACCGCAGGGCCAAGCCGGTATTCCCGCGCGGTGCCGATCTGCTCCACAAGGCCAAAATCGCACAGCTCGGAGATCAGGCGATAGCAGGTCGCCTTGTTCAGATCGGCCAGCCGGGCAAGATCAGACAGCCCGATCAAAGGGCGCCCCTTGGTGAAAAGGTTCAACAGTTCCAAGGCTTTGGTAACAGTTCCCATGGCGACCTTGCGGCTTGGCTGAAATCCCGCTTGCCAGACCATCCCCGGCGCGGTTCATTTCAGTTGACAGAATGTCGCAGACCCTGTCAAATGAAATCGAACCATCGGTTCAAATAATAAACCGACAAGACGGATCGACCAAATCCGCATCGCACAAACAACAGGAAGGGGAACGTGTAGATGACAGTTTTCACGCAAAAGGGGGCCAGCCATGTCTGATATGGGCGCACCCTCAAAAGCCTTGCGGTCCAACGCCTTGGGCGTCTCGGCCATCACTTTCATGGTGGTTTCGGCCGCAGCACCCCTGACCGGGGCGGCGGGGGGTATTCCGCTGTCGATGCTTCTGGGCAACGGCGCGGGCATCCCCGGCACCTTCCTGCTGGTGACCGCGATTCTGCTGATTTTCGCGGCGGGTTATGTTGCCATGGCGCGGCATGTGAAAAACGCCGGGGCCTTTTATGCCTTTGCGGCCCAAGGACTGGGCGGCCATGCGGGCGGGGCTGCGGCCATGATCGCCATGCTCAGCTATAATGCCATGCAGATCGGCCTGATGGGCCTGTTCGGCGCCGCTGCCGCAGGCACCTTCGGCCCTGCGGGTCTGGGGCTGATTGACGTGCCGTGGTATTGGTGGTCCTATGCCGCCATCGCCATCATCGCCGTGCTGGGCTACCGTCAGGTGGACCTGTCGGCCAAGGTGCTGATGGTTCTGGTGTTTTTGGAATTCGCCATCGTGCTTTTGCTTGATGCGGTGATTTTGGGCAAAGGCGGGGCCACGGGCCTGACGCTGGCTCCCTTTGCACCGGCTCAGATCTTCTCGACCGACACCTGGTCGATCGGGGTGCTTTACTCCTTTGCCGGGTTCATCGGCTTTGAAGCCACCACGATCTATTCCGAAGAAGCGCGCGACCCGCATGTGACGGTGCCCAAGGCCACCTTCCTGTCGGTTCTGGCCATCGGTATCTTCTATTCGATCACCTCGTGGCTGATGGTTATGGGGATCGGCATGGACAACCTGATGCCGACGCTGGCCGGTATGGACCCGACGACCTTCCTCTTCATGCTCGGCAGCCAGTACCTTGGCGATACCGCGTCGATGATCATGGGCGTGCTGTTCGTCACCTCGGTCTTTGCGGCACTGCTCGCATTCCACAACGCGATTGCCCGCTACATCTTCGTCACGGGCCGCGAAGGCATCCTGCCTGACGCCGTTGGCATCACCCATGGCACGCACCTGTCGCCGCATGTCGGCTCGGTGATCCAGACCATTCTGGCCGTGCTGGTGGTATCGCTGTTTGTCGTGCAGGGCATGGACCCGGTGCTGCAACTGTTCTCTTGGCTGTCGCAGCTGGGCACGCTGGGGGTCTTGGGCCTGATGTCGCTGACCTCCTTTGCCGTCATCGCCTTCTTTTCCCGCAATGCGATGGGCGAAGGCGCGCTGTCGACCAAGGTGCTGCCGCTGATCGCCGGTGTCATCATGGCAATCCTGTTCGTGAAAATCTTCATGGACTTTGGTGCGCTGACGGGGGCCGAGGGCAACCTGTCGTGGATCCTGCCGTCGCTGGTGCTGGTGGCGGGTGCCGTCGGCATCGTATTGGCCGCCTCGCTGAAGGGCCGCGATCCCAGCCGCTATGCCGATCTTGGCAAGGGCAAGGTTTGATCTGACACATCAGGGCGCGGCGGGAAACCGCCGCGCCCCTTTCCATTGCAATAAGGACTGCCGCCATGGCCATCACCCAAGCCGATATTGACCGTCTCGCAAGCGCGCCCGTCGGGCCGCAAAAACTGCTGATCGAGGGCAAATGGCTGGATGGTGAGGACGGCGAAACCACGGTGCTGTCGCCGATCAACGGGCAGGTTCTGACCACAACCGCCGCCGCCTCGGCGGCCGATGTCGCCCGCGCTGTGGCCTCGGCCCGCGCGGCCTTTGACGATGGCCGCTGGTCACGCATGGCCCCGGCCGGACGCAAGGCTGTGCTGCACCGGCTGGCCGATCTTATCGAAAAACACACGTTGGAACTGGCCGTTCTGGGGGTGCGCGACAACGGCACCGACATTGGCATGGCCGTAAAGGCCGAACCGGGCTCTGCCGCAGGAACGTTCCGCTATTATGCCGAGGCCATCGACAAGGTCTATGGCGAGATTGCCCCCACCGCCGAAAACGTGCTGGCCCTTGTCCACCGCGAACCCGTGGGGGTCGTGGCTGCCATCGTGCCGTGGAACTTCCCGCTGATGATCGGCGCGTGGAAAATCGCGCCGGCGCTTGCGATGGGCAATTCCATTGTGTTGAAACCGGCCGAAACCGCCTCGCTCTCGCTGATCCGCCTCGCTGAACTCGCGCTTGAGGCGGGCGTGCCGCCGGGCGTCTTCAACGTTGTCACCGGGCCGGGCCGGGTGACGGGCGAGGCGCTCGCGCTGTCGATGGATGTCGATGTCATGGTCTTCACGGGGTCCGGCCCCACAGGCCGCCGCCTCTTGCAATACTCGGCGCAATCGAACCTGAAGCGCTGCTATCTGGAGCTTGGCGGCAAATCCCCGAACATCGTCTTCGCCGACGCGCCAGACCTTGCCGCCGCTGCCAAAGCCGCCGCCACCGCGATCTTCCGCAACGCAGGACAGGTCTGCGTGGCAGGTTCGCGGCTTTTGGTCGAGGCTGCCGTGCATGACGAATTCGTCGCGGCGCTGTCCAAGGCCGCCAGTGCGATGAAACTCGGCAATCCCCTTGATCTTGGAACACAAATCGGCGCCGTCAACTCCGAGGTACAGCTCGCCGGCAACCTTGGCTTTGTCGAGGATGCCCGCCGTGATGGCGGCGACGTGGTTCTTGGCGGCAACCGCGCCATGACCGAAACGGGCGGCTATTACATGGAACCGACGGTGGTTGCGGGCGTTCAGCCCAGCCACCGCCTGTTCCGCGAAGAGGTGTTCGGCCCCGTCCTCGCCGTCACCCCGTTCCAAACCGAGGCCGAGGCGGTAAACCTCGCCAATGCCACCGATTTCGGCCTTGCCGCCGGGGTTTGGACCTCGAACCTGTCGCGCGCCCACCGTATGGTCCGCGCCATCAAATCCGGGGTCGTCCATGTCAATACCTATGGCGGCTCGGACAATACCGTGCCCTTGGGGGGCATGAAGCAATCGGGCAACGGGCACGACAAGTCGTTGCACGCCTTGGACAAATACACCGAGCTGAAGACGGCCTGGATCCAACTCTGACGCCTTCAACGGGGCTTAAATATCCCACGGCCGGGCAGGGGTGCGACCCCCCTCGCTCGGCCGCCAGCCAAAGGAACCGCCCATGGGCAACCGCATCCTCATCGTCGGCACCTATGACACCAAGGACGACGAGCTGAACTACATCGCTAAGGTGATCCGCGGGCAGGGCGGCGTGGCTTTGACGATGGATGTCTCGGTTCTGGGCGATCCGACGGCACCGACCGACTGGTCCAAACACGATGTGGTGGCCGCGGCGGGTACGACGATTGCTGCCATCATCGCAGCAGAAGACGAAAATATTGCCATGCAGGCCATGGCGCGCGGATCGGCCGCTTTGGCCAGCCGCCTGCATCGCGAGGGTCGGTTTGACGGCGTGCTGGTGCTGGGCGGTTCCATGGGCACCGATCTGGCCTTGGATCTCTGCGCCGCGCTGCCTTTGGGCGTGCCGAAATACATCGTCTCGACGGTCAGCTTCTCGCCGATGATCCCGCCGGAACGGCTGGCGGCCGATACCCAGATGATCCTGTGGGCGGGTGGGCTTTACGGGCTGAACTCGGTCTGCAAAGCCTCGCTCTCCCAAGCCGCCGGTGCGGTTCTTGGGGCTGCGCGGGCGGTGGAACCGCCGGACCACAAAAAGTCGCTGATCGGCATGACCAGCTTTGGCAAGACGGTGCTGCGCTATATGACCACCCTGAAACCGGCGCTTGAGGCGCGGGGGTTTGAGGTGGCGGTGTTTCATGCCACCGGCATGGGGGGGCGGGCCTTCGAAAGTCTGGCGGCCGAAGGTGCCTTTGCCGCCGTTATGGATTTCGCCCCGCAAGAGGTGGGCAATCACCTTTTCGGCTCGGCCATCTCGGCCGGGGCGGATCGGATGGAAAATGCAGGCCGCGCGGGCATCCCGCAGATTGTTTCTATCGGCTGCTATGATCTGATCGACTTTGTCGGCTGGCACCCCTTGCCAGAGGCGTTCAAGGATACCCCCGCCCATGCCCATAACCGGCTTTTGACCTCTGTGGTGCAAACGGCTGACCAGCGCCGTGCCTTGGCGCAGGTGATCTGCGCCAAGCTGTCCCGCGCGACCGGCCCTGTGGTGTTTTTGCTGCCGACCCAGGGCGGCAATGAATGGGACCGCGCCGGTGGGCCACTGTCTGACCCCGCGGCTTTGGCCGCCTTTGTCGACGAGATGCACCTTGCCTGCCCGCCGAACGTGCAGCTGATCGACATCGACGCCCATATCAACGACCCGGCCTTCCATGACGCCGCCTTGGCGGTCTTTGACGGGTGGCGGATGGCAGGTCTGGTCAAATAAGCGTTATCGCCGGGGGCAGATGTCGCACGCCTCCGGCGGGAGTATTTTGAAAGGCGCAAATCGAAGGGCGCGCCGCTTCATGATTTGCGCCTTCTCAAATACTCATCTTGCCCGAGGTCACGCCGGGATGCGGCTGGCCAGATATTGCGCAAACTCGAAATTCGGGCGTTCAAGATGGGACAGGGGGCCGGGTTCGGCCATGTCGCTGAGAAGCCCGCGATAGACCTTTTCGGTGCAGCCTTTGTCTTCGACGTTCACATCGTCCAGCAGGGCCTTCAGTTTGGTCAGATGATCGGGCGCATCAGGATCTGCCATCCAATCGGCGGACATGCCCATGCCGAACAGCACATTGACATGGCCCGGCCCATCGGGGGTCAGCGACAGATACCAGAAATAGCCTGGTGTCAGGGTGATCATCAGCGACGGGTAGATCGCCAGCAGCCAGGTCTTGCGGCGGTCATCGCCTTGCAGGGTGGTGTTTGACGGATGCGCCAGCGCCAGCGGCACGGAATCGTTTTTCAAGATCCAGTGGTAATTGAAGGCGTCGCTGCCCTCGGGGCAGAACATGTCTTCCAGCTTGGACGACCCGCCGATGGTGCCGGCGTGGCACATGGGCAGGTGATAGCTTTCCATGAAATTCTCGGCCAAGACCTTCCAGTTCGTCGCCCAGCGGAAGGTTTCGCGGTAGGTTTCGGTATAGGTCGACATGTCAAGATTGGGGATCAGCGCGCGGATGCCTTCCAGCGCCTGATCGGGGGCGGGGGCGTCGGGGTTCAGCGTGACCATGATCCAGCCCTGCCACACCTCGCAGCGGACCTTTGGCAGGGTCATGTCTTCTTTGCAGAAGCCTTCGTTCAGCGTCATCGCAGGCGCGCCGCGCAAG
>CALBSG010000166.1 GCA_937927675.1 uncultured Paracoccaceae bacterium
GGAACGGCCGAAGCTCTTGTCACACTCCCTTCTGGCGAAGCAAGGATCGCGGGCATCCCGCTGTCTGAAGCCAATTTGAAAGGGTATCACGGCCAAAAGGTGCTGTTGGGCATCCGGCCCGAGCATTTTTCGCTGACTGCTGGGGCGGGGCTCGCCGTGCAAATTGACGTTGTGGAGCCTACCGGCCCAGATACGCTGGCCGTCTTCACCATGGGCGGCACCGAGGTGATTGCCCGGCTGGAGCCCTTTGCTGCGGCGGCGGGCGACCGGCTGACGTTGGCGGTGAAAGAGGACAAGGTGGTGATCTTTGACGCAGCCACCGAAACCCGGCTGGACTGAGGGCGAGACACGATGGACGCAGATCTCATCATCATCGGGTCGGGCATCGGTGGGGCGACGCTGGCCGCTGCCCTTGCGCAGTCGGGTCAGAAAATCCTGATCCTCGAGAAGGGCGAACCACTCCTGCCCTCGCCTGAGGCGCGTGACGATGTGGCGATCTTTCGGCGCGGCCATTACGCGCCGACCGAGACATGGATGGGATCGGACGGCACTCCCTTTGTGGCGGGCAATTACTATGTGGTGGGCGGCAATTCGAAATTCTTTGGCGCGGTGATGTATCGCTACCGCGAGACCGACTTTCGGTCCCGCGCACATCTGCAAGGCGCTTCTCCGGGCTGGCCGATGAGTTATGCCGAGCTGGAGCCGTGGTATGCCAAGGCCGAGGCGCTTTACAAGGTGCGAGGGACCGCCGGCGAGGATCCGACGGAACCGCCCCATTCCACCGGCTACGGTTTTCCGCCGGTGCCGGACGAGCCTGTGATGCAAAAGGTCCGCGCACGGTTGGCGAAGGCCGGGGCGCACCCGTCCTCGCTGCCTTTGGCCATCGACATCGACACTTGGCTGGCCGAAGGCAAGACTGGCTGGGACGCTTTCCCGAACACCGGCAAGGGCAAGATCGACGCTGAATCTGGCCCGCTCACCGACGCGCTGGCGCATCCCAACGTCCGGCTGCAGACCGGGGCGGAGGTGTTGCGTCTGGAAACCGACGCCAGCGGGCAAAGGGTGGTCGCGGCGATTGTCCGGGTGGCGGGGCACGAAAAGCGCCTGTCCGCCCGTGCATTTGCTGTGGCGGCAGGCGCAATCCAGTCGGCGGCGCTTCTGCTGCGGTCGACCAATGCCGCGCATCCAGCCGGGTTGGCCAATGGCTCCGATCAGGTCGGGCGGAACTTCATGAACCACAACTCCTCGGCGATGCTGACCATCGACCCTAGGCTGCGCAATACCTCGGTCTATCAAAAGACCCTCAGTATTAACGACTTTTACGATTCTGACCCAGTAACTGGCCGCCCATTGGGCAATGTGCAGGGGCTGGGCCGCATCACCGGGCCGATCCTGAAGGCCAACATGCCACTCCTACCGATGCCGCTGGCGCAGCTGCTGGCGGGCTATGCGTTTGGCTGGTTTCTGCAAAGCGAAGACCTGCCCAATCCGGAAAGTCGGGTGATGGTGAAGGATGGCCAGATCGTCATGCATTGGCAGCGTAGCAACATGGCCGCGCATCAGGCGCTGATCGCGCGCACAAAGGCGGTGATGAAACGCGCCGGTTTTCCAATCGTGTTGGTCCATACCTTTGGCCGCAAGACCACCTCGCACCAGTGCGGAACGGCCCGGCTCGGCGATGATCCTGCCCGTTCGGTGGTCACCGCAGGGTTACGAAGCCATCAGGTTTCGAACCTCTGGGTAACAGATGCCTCGGTCTTGCCGACATCTGCGGCAGTGAATCCGGCCCTGACAGTTGCGGCACTTGTGTTACGTTCGGCTTCCGGGATTCGCACCTATCTGCAAAAAGGAGCATAATGATGATGTCTTCATATTTTGGCCTTGCGGTTGCTTGTCCAGACTATTTTGCACATCGCGATGCCGACAAAGTCGGAAATCGGCAAGACGAAGCTGAGACACCTTCTTGCAAGATGAAAGCTGTGACAATCACCTCCGGGGCTGAAAGCAAATCCGGAGTTAAGGACACTCGGAAGTGACCTATTCTATTGAGGAGGACGCTCGCGCGGTCTTGCTGCCTGCCTTCGAGGGTGCCGACCTGAGCTCGTCGACGCGACGGTTCTTGGACAGCGGTGGTGTGGCAATCCTTTTGGGCGAAAGCCGATCAGAATACCTCGCGCGTGGAATGTCGGCAGAAAGGAAGGCCAGCGAAACCGCAGCAACCTTTCAGAAGGTAATTGAGGATGCGTGTAACAGATCTGGACTGTTGCTGGCGTGTGTGGATCAGGAGCTAGGCGGCATATGCCGGCTGCATGATCTGGTTCCAGCTTTTCCACCATCGGACCAAATCGCGCGGTACTCTGAAAGCGATATTGAGGTGATGGCCAAGCAGGTTGGACTTGCCGCGTCGTCCCTCGGGGTGAATGTCTTTCTTGCGCCTATTGTGGATACGCTGATAGGCCGAAACGACTGGCTTCATGGGCGGACATGGTCTTCTGACCCGGTTTTGATTGGTAAGCTATCCGCCGCGTTTGTGCGTGGAGTGCAGCAGGCGGGCGTCGCTGCGACGGTCAAGCATTTTCCGGGCTTTGGCGTGGTGACGGGGGATCCTGCGGTAGATAACGATGCGGTGAACCCGCAGACGTTGCAGATGATAGAGGCTGCCTTCCCAGCCTTTCAGGCGCCTATTGCCGCAGGTGCTGAATTGGTGATGATTGGCCCTTCTATTGTCACCGCGCTCGACCCCGAGAAGCCTGCGCTGCGGTCGGGCAAGGTGGTGTCCGTCTTGCGAAAGCGCTTTAATTTTCGCGGTGTGATTTTGGCTGACGACCTGGATTCCAAGGCTGCCCTCCTTGGTACCTCAGTACCGTTCGTCGCCTTAGAGGCACTTTCTGCTGGCTGCGACTTCTTGCTTTTGGCCGATATAGGAACCCAATTGGATGAGGTGGGAGAGGCCATTGCGCTCGCCGCGCGGGCGGGGCGGATTTCCGCGGACACCCTTGCGATGTCAGCACAAAAAGTGCGGGATCTTGCGAAAGCTTATGCGCCGAAAGTGATATCAGCTTAAGGATATGAGCTGCTGGCGCGGTATTCCGAATCGCGAGCTTACCCCACGGGTCATCCCGTAGAGGCGCCCGGCGCTTCCAGCGAGCCCAACTGACCCGTTGCTCCCACCCTAACCGCAACCATCCCCGTCAACCGCCAAATCGCCGCCATTAAGACCCCCATATTGAACGCAAACTCATTCGCGCAGCTCTGCTTGAAGAACTCCCCCTCGAGGAACATGCAGGATCCCTTGCAGAGCTGAACGACGGGGCATGACATGCATTCGTCCCGGAAAGCAAAATGCGTTGCGGTGTCGAGCGCGATGCCGCCGAAGTCCGAGACATGACCAATCCTATGCACCCCTTTTGCCCCGGTGTTCTGACAGGTCATGACATTGCCGCGCAGATCCACAGCGATGGTATCCTCGCGATCCATCCCACATTTCTGGCCCAAGGCCTCGATGGGGCGCCGGCGCTGGAGGGAGGCATAGAAGTCGCGGATCCTTGCGCCGAGCCCAAAGGCGTTTGGGTCCACCACGAGAGCCTCAAAAACCGACCAAGTCAGAGAATTCAACTGCGCGGGCTCAAACCGCCCGGGGCCTAAGAGCGTCGCGGCATCATAGACATTCACCACGCCCTCAAGCCCGACACAGGCGCTGGGCCCGACTTTCTCGGCAAACCAGACCTTCAGCGCCTTCAGATCATGATGCTCCCGCGTCAAAACCGCATTGAACCCGGTTTTAGCAGGGCGTTCCGCCAACAGCGCTTCAATCCATCTCCGCTTTTCCGGTTCGTCCAGCGGATCCGGCCCGCGCAAATGCTGTCCCGGCCCATCATGGCTGATCCCGATGGTGATGTCATAGCGGTGAATGAAGTCGAGCTTCTCGCGGTCCAGAAGGGAGCCATTTGTGATGATCGAGAAGCGCGCCCCTGGAAAGCGCGTTGCCAAGGCCGGCATCAACTGCTTGATCTTCGCCCAATAGAGGAAGGGTTCTCCCCCCCAAAGCTCGATCTTCTCCGGGGCACCTTCGATCCAACCATCGAGCCCCGCCAAAAACGCCTCGACATCTGCCAGCTTCGAGACCGTCGCGCCCCGAATCTGACTTGCTTGGCTGCAATAGGAACAGCTGTAATTGCAGGACAGGCCCAACTGGATTTTCAGAACACGCGGCGCACGGGACTTGCCCAAGGGCGCCGCCTTCGAGGCCGCAATCAGCTACTGGAAGACCCTGTTCACCGACGAGGGCGCCAAGTTCGACGCCGAGATCGAGCTGGACGCGTCCACCCTGGTGCCGCAGATCACCTGGGGCACCAGCCCCGAGGACGTGCTGCCGATCACCGGCACCGTGCCGCATGCCAGTGATTTCACCGGCGGCA
>CALBSG010000167.1 GCA_937927675.1 uncultured Paracoccaceae bacterium
TGGGCTGGTCGGGTGGTGGCTCGCTCTCGCTGTTTTACCAGGCGCAGGCCCTGCATCCGACGAGCACCGAAACGCCGGCTGGCGATCCGGTCGATCTCCTCGACGAGCTGGCTCACCTCGACCTGGATCTGCATCCGGTCTTCATCCGTATAGATACCGTTCGCAGACTGAACGGAGAGTTCGCGCAGGCGGTGCAGAATATCGCGGATCACCGCACCAGAGGGCGAGGTGACAACGCCAATCACCCCCGGCAGATAGGGGATCGGCTTTTTGCGGACGGGATCAAACAGCCCTTCGGCCTGCAAGGCTGCCCGGCGCTTTTCCAGCATCGCCATCAGCGCGCCGGCGCCCGCCGGGGCCACATCATCGACGATCAACTGATATTTCGACTGGCCGGGAAAGGTGGTCATCCGCCCCGTGGCGATAACTTCCATCCCTTCCTCGGGACGCACCTGCATGCGGGCAACCTGCCCCTTCCACGAAATCGCGGCGATGACAGAGCGATCATCCTTGAGGTCAAAATAAAGATGCCCCGAAGCCGGGCGGCTGACCCGCCCCACCTCGCCGCGCACGCGCACAAGGCCAAACTCCCCCTCAATCACCCGTTTGACCGCGCCAGACAGCTCCGACACGGTGTATTCAGGCTGGTTGCCCGGCGGGGTGGGGGAATCTTCGAACATGTCCATCGGCGCAGGATAGGGTCAAGCCGGACAGATGGGAAGGGAGCGATGCCCCTTGGCCCACGTGGCCGGAAAATTGCGATTTTGCGGTTCGATTTCTTGCAAGAAAACGCGGTCGCGCCGCTTGTCTAACCACGCGGCCCCGCCTATCAGACCTGAACGACAGCAAAGGGGTGCGCGATGAATATCCTGATCCTTGGAAGCGGCGGGCGTGAACATGCGCTGGCTTGGGCGGTGAAACAGAACCCCAAATGCGACCGGCTGATCGTGGCGCCCGGCAATGCCGGAATCGCGCAGATGGCCGAGGTGGCGGCCTTCAACATTCTGGATGGGGCCGAAGTGGTCACCTTCTGCGAAGAAAACGCCATTGATTTCGTGATTGTTGGGCCCGAGGCCCCCTTGGCCGCAGGCGTGGCTGATGCGACGCGGGCTGCCGGTATCACCACGTTCGGCCCCTCGGCTGCGGCTGCGCGACTGGAGGCGTCAAAGGGGTTCACCAAGGAAATCTGTGACGCCTGCGGCGCCCCGACGGCTGGCTATGCCCGCTTTACCGAAGCGGCCCCCGCAAAGGCATATATCCACGCCCAAGGGGCGCCGATCGTCGTCAAGGCTGACGGGTTGGCGGCAGGCAAGGGCGTGATCGTGGCGATGACCGAAGCCGAGGCGCTGGCAGCCATCGACGACATGTTCGGCGGCGAATTCGGGGCGGCCGGGGCCGAAGTGGTGATCGAGGAGTTCATGGCGGGCGAGGAGGCGAGCTTCTTCGTCCTGACCGATGGCGTGAATGCCCTGCCGATCGGCACTGCGCAGGATCACAAGCGGGTTGGCGATGGCGATACCGGCCCGAATACCGGCGGCATGGGGGCTTACTCACCCGCCCCGGTCTTGACCGATGCCCTGCAAAAACAGGCGCTGGACGAGATCGTTCTGCCGACGATCCGGGAAATGGCGCGGCGGGGCACCCCCTATCAGGGCGTCCTTTACGCCGGGCTGATGATCGAGCAGGGACGCGCCCGGCTGGTGGAATACAACGCCCGCTTTGGCGACCCGGAAACCCAAGTTCTGATGATGCGTCTTGGCGCGCAGGCGCTGGATCTGATGCTGGCCTGCGCCGAAGGGCGGCTGGACACGGCAAAGGTCAATTGGGCCGACGACCACGCCCTGACCGTGGTGATGGCGGCCAAGGGCTATCCGGGCGCTTACAACAAAGGCAGCGAGATCCGCGGGCTGGAGCGTCTGCCAGAAGACAGCCTCCATATGTGTTTTCACGCCGGAACGGCCGAAAAGGACGGGATCATTGTCGCCAATGGCGGCCGGGTTCTGAACATCACGGCCCGTGGCGACACCCTGGCCGACGCCCGCAACCGCGCCTATGCGATGATTGACCATTTACGCTGGCCCGACGGGTTCTGCCGTTCGGATATCGGCTGGCGCGCGCTGTGACGCCGGGCAGGGGGGCCTCTGGCCCCCCTCGCGCTGGTGCGCTCCCCCCCGAGAGTATTTGTGCCAAGATGAAGCGGGGGATTTCATCTTGGCACAAATACTCCCGCCGGAGGCTCCGACATCGGGGCCGGGCGGCGCGGGTGAAATTCTGACAACAGGGGGCGGCCATGATCATTCGCGACAAGCCCGGATTGCGGGAATTGCTTTTTGCGCTGCGTGGCTCTGTGCTGCCGGTGATCGCGCCGTCTTTGGTCGTGGTGGCCTTGGCGGCGGCCGGACTGGTTGTGCTTGATCGGTTCGTGGCGCCGATGCCGCATGTTTCGCCCGTGCCCTTTACGGTTTTCGGGGTCGCGCTGTCGCTGTTTTTGGGCTTTCGCAACAACGCCGCCTATGATCGCTGGTGGGAAGCGCGGCGGCTTTGGGGTGGGCTTGTCGCCGACACCCGTGCGCTGATCCGCGAGGCGGAGTTGTTCCTTGGGCCGGGGGCCGAGACTCGCGCGTTGCTGATCGGGCAGCGCGACTTTCTGCACGGGCTGCGGCGGGCTTTGCGTGGCGAGGCGGCAAACGGGCCGACCCCGGAAGAGGCCTTGCAGGCGATGAATGGGCTTTTGGTGGCGGCCCGCGCGGGCGGGCAGCTGGATGGCTTTGGTGCGCGCACGCTGTCGGGGCGGCTGGCCTCGATCACGCTGGCGCAAGCGGGATGTGAGCGCATTCGCTCTACTCCTCTGCCTTATGTCTATTCCCTGCTGATCTTCCGCACCTCTTGGCTTTACTGCCTCCTGTTGCCCTTGGCGCTTTTGGAGGGGCCGGGCTGGATGGCGCCGGTCTTTGTCAGCATCGTGGCTTATGTGTTTTTCGGCCTTGCCGAAGTGACCGAGGAATTGGCGCATCCCTTTGGCCAGACCGCCAACGCCCTGCCTTTGAGTGCGATTTGCCGGACCTGCGACATCGCGCTGGCCACCGCGCTGGGCGAACCTGTGCCCCCGCCCTTGCAGCCCGTGGGCTTCCGACTGGATTAACCACCGCTTTCCCGCTTGCACGCGGGGGGCAGTCGCCCTAAAGAAACGCCGATTTCAGGCTGTGGGAGATGTCCATGCCGCTTCTGGTGATGAAATTCGGTGGCACCTCGGTGGCGGATCTCGACCGCATCGCCAATGCCGCCCAGAAGGTCCAGCGCGAGGTGGAGCGTGGCTATGACGTGATCGTCATCGTCAGCGCCATGTCGGGCAAGACCAATGAAATGGTCGGTTGGGTCGAAAAGACCTCGCCGCTGTATGATGCCCGCGAATATGACGCGGTCGTCTCGTCGGGCGAGAATGTGACCGCAGGTCTGATGGCCCTGCGCTTGCAGGAAATGGGGATCGCTGCGCGCAGCTGGCAAGGCTGGCAGGTGCCGATCAACACCACCTCGGCGCATGGGGCGGCACGCTTTGTGTCGATCCCGCGCGAGAATATGGATGCCAAATTCGCCGAAGGCTTCAAGGTGATGGTTGTCGCAGGCTTCCAAGGCGTCAGCGCCGAAGGCCGGATTACCACGCTGGGCCGCGGTGGATCGGATACCACCGCTGTTGCCTTTGCCGCAGCCTTTGGGGCCGAACGCTGTGCCATCTACACCGATGTAGATGGGGTCTATACCACCGACCCGCGGATCACCGACAAAGCCCGCAAGCTGGAAAAGATCGCCTTTGAAGAGATGCTGGAGCTGGCCTCGCTGGGGGCAAAGGTCTTGCAGACCCGCTCGGTCGAACTGGCAATGCGCTATAAGGTGCGGCTGCGGGTGCTGTCCTCGTTCGAGGACACCGATGAAACTTCTGGAACTCTGGTCTGCGACGAGGACGAAATCATGGAATCGAAAGTTGTTTCTGGCGTCGCCTACAGCCGCGACGAAGCGAAGATGACGCTGGTCAAGGTTGAAGACCGTCCCGGCATCGCTGCCGCGATCTTCGGCCCCTTGGCCGATGCGGGTGTGAACGTTGACATGATCGTGCAGAATATTTCGGAACTCGACGATCCGACCGACAAGCGCGCCTATACGGACATGACCTTTAGCTTGCCCACCAATCAGGTGGAGCGGGCGCGCAAGGCGATGGAAGAAGCCAAGGCGGCAGGCAAGTTCGCCTATGGCAATCTGGTCACCGATACCGATGTGGCCAAGATTTCGGTCGTCGGGATCGGGATGCGTAGCCAAGTCGGTGTGGCGGCCAAGATGTTTGCGGCCCTTGCCGCTGAAAACGTCAATATCAAGGTTATCTCCACCAGCGAGATCAAGATCTCGGTCCTGATCGACCGCAAGTATATGGAACTGGCCGTGCAGGCGCTGCACGACACGTTCGAGTTGGAAAAGGCCTAAGGGATTATCCAAGACAAAAAAAGCCCGGTCAGACGACCGGGCTTTTTCATTTGGTGCAAGCTGGATCAGCCGTTTTCGGCGGTGTGCAGCACATCCATCAGGCTCGCCGAGGGATCGGCGGTGCAGGCTGCGGCGGCGCCGTCGATATTGGCTTGCAGGCGTTCAACGTCAAAGCCGGTGTCCGAGGCCTGACCGCCCATGTAGCCATCAATCCAAGTCAACAGCATCGCAACCGAATCTGCCGGCATTTCGGCCAGATCGGCGCAGGTGATGGTGGAGATATCCGCCGATTCGGCGAAGGCTGCACAAGGGGAAACCAAGCCAATCAGAGCGGCCGCAACGAGAGTTTTCATCAAGATTATCTTTCCGGGATGATCGGGCATCCCTGTAAATAGGTTTTCAAATAAACTGGTACAGATCACTCAGCACTGGCGCTGGTGATGGCGGGGATTGGCGATTCCGGCAAGAGTGTTTGGTGCGGCAGGCTTAACCAGAGGTTAGATTGAGCCCGCTTCGACCATGTAATTCGATGCCGAACACATCGCGGCATCGTCAGAGGCCAGAAACAGCACCATGCGTGCGACATAGACCGGGTCGATCAGGTCGGGCAGGCACTGGCGGTTGCGATGGGCTTCAAGCGCTTCGGGGGTAGCCCAAAGCGTCTTTTGCCGCTCTGTCATGATCCAGCCCGGCACCACGGCATTGACGCGGATCCGGTGGCGACCAAGATCGCGCGCCATTGTGCGTGTCAGGCCATGCACCGCGGCTTTGGCGGTGGCATAGGCCGGAAAACCGCCGCCTGCCTCAAACCAGCTGTTCGACCCCATGTTGATGATCGAACCGCCCCCGGCGGCGATCATGTCAGGGGCAACGGTTTGGATGGCAAAAAACATGTGGCGCAGGTTGGTGGCTTGGCGTTCGTCCCAATAGTCGGGCGTCACATCTTGCCAGCCATGGCGATCATCGCGGGCGGCATTGTTCACCAAAACCTCGGCCGCGCCAATCCGGGCCTTCAGCGAGGCCAGAGCGGCCTGCAGTGCCGTAATGTCGCGCAAATCGCACAGCTCATAGGTCACGCCGGGCAGGTCGTCAGCCAAGGCCCTGCTGGCGGCTTCGTCGATATCCAAAAAGCCGACCTTGGCCCCCTGCGCGGCAAAGGCGCGAACGATCTCGGCCCCAATACCTTGCGCGCCGCCACTGACAAAAACGGTCTTGCCGTTCAAGCTGGGATAGATTGCGAAATTTTGGGTCATGGTGGCCTTTAACAAGCTGGGATGGTGTCTATTTGGCGCACGGGCCATCGACCGGCAAGGGCGCTTGAGCCTGCATTTGCCCATAATCGCGGCAAATGCCCGTTCTGGTAGCTAAATTGCGCAAAATGGCGCTGAACCTGTCCGAAATTAACTCCCCATTTACCAGTATTGGTCCTATAGACGGGGAGAGGAGTCTGCCCATGCCCGAACGCAGTGAAAGCGACAGCCGCAAGCTTTTGCGGCGCTTGCGCGATGTGCTTGCCACCCCCGCCAAGGGGCAGGAACGGCTGGACCGTATCACCCATCTGATTGCCGACAGCATGAAGACCGAGGTTTGCTCGATCTATCTGTTCCGCGACGCCGAGACGCTGGAACTGTGCGCGACCGAAGGGCTGAAGCCTGAGGCGGTCCACCAGACCCGGATGAAACTGGGGGAGGGGCTGGTCGGGCGTGTTGCGCGCACGGGGCAGCCCGTGAACACCGCCGATGCGCCGTCGGAAAAGGGCTTTCGCTTTATGCCAGAGACGGGGGAAGAAATTTATTCCTCGTTCCTTGGCGTGCCGATCCAGCGGGTGGGCGAAAAGCTGGGCGTCTTGGTGGTGCAATCGAAAACCGCCCGCCAATATGCCGAGGATGAGATCGACGCCTTGGACGTTGTGGCCATGGTGCTGGCCGAAATGACCGAACTTGGCGCCTTTGCCGGTGACGATGTACAGGCCCTGCACAAGCAGCCTTTGATGTTCCGCGGCGGCACCGGGCAAGAAGGCACCGCCGAGGGCCGGGTCTGGCTGCATGAACCGCGCGTCGTGGTGACCAACCCGGTCGCCGATGACCCGCTGACCGAAATCGACCGCATCCGCGACGCCGTCAGCGTCTTGCGGGTGTCGGTTGATGACCTGCTGGCCGCTGAAAGCCTAGAGAAAGAGCAAAAACAGGTTCTTGAAGCCTATCGGATGTTCGCCCATTCGCGCGGCTGGTTGCGCCGGATGGAGGAAGACATTCAGCGCGGGCTGTCGGCCGAGGCTGCGGTCGAAAAAGAACAATCCACCGCAAGAAACCGGCTGGAGCAGGTCGAGGATCCCTATCTGCGCGAACGCCTGCATGATCTGGACGATCTGTCGAACCGCCTGCTGCGCATCCTGACGGGGCAGGGCAAAGATACCGGCGCGCAGATGCCTGAAAATCCGGTTCTGGTGGCGCGCAACATCGGTCCGGCTGAAATGCTCGACTATGGCCGCAAACTGAAGGGCGTCGTGCTGGAAGAGGGCTCGGTCGGCTCTCATGCCGCGATTGTCGCCCGCGCACTGGCCATTCCGATGGTGATCCATGCCCGCAACGTTACCGCCGAGGCGCTGAACGGCGATGCCATTCTGGTCGATGGCGATCAGGGCATTGTGCATCTGCGGCCCGAAGAAACCGTCTCTCGCAGCTTCCGCGACAAGATCGCGATGCAGGCCGAGGCGCAAAAGCGCTATGCGTCCTTGCGCGATCTGCCCGCGACCACCCGCGACGGCGTCTCGATTTCGTTGCAGATGAACGCGGGCCTGATGGCCGATCTGCCCAGCCTTGAAGGCTCTGGTGCCGAAGGCGTGGGGCTTTTCCGCACCGAGTTGCAGTTCCTGATCCGCAACAAGATGCCGCAACGGGCCGAACTTGCCACGCTTTACGCCCGCGTGATGGACGCCGCCAAGGGCCGCCCGGTTGCGTTCCGCACGCTGGATATCGGGTCGGACAAGGTGCTGCCTTACATGAAGCCGCAGGATGAACCGAACCCTGCGATGGGCTGGCGGGCGATCCGGGTTGGCTTGGACAAACCGGGTGTTCTGCGCATGCAAGTGCAGGCGCTGATCCGGGCGTCGAAGGGGCGGCCACTGGCCATCATGTTCCCCTTCATCACCGAACATGCCGAATTCCAAGAGGCGCGCAGCCATGTCTTGCGCGAGGTCCACCGCGAGCGGTCCTTGGGCCATCCGGTGCCGGAAGATCTGGAAATCGGCGCCATGCTGGAAACGCCCAGCCTTGCCTATGCGCCGCAAGCCTTTTTTGATCTGGCCGATTTCATCTCGATCGGTGGCAATGACCTGAAACAGTTCTTCTTTGCCGCTGACCGCGAGAATGAGCGGGTGCGCAAGCGCTATGACAGTTTGAACCTGTCGTTCCTGTCGTTTCTTGAACAGGTCGTGACCCGCTGCAATGCCTCGGGCACCCGACTGTCGTTCTGCGGTGAGGATGCGGGCCGTCCGGTCGAGGCGTTGGCATT
>CALBSG010000168.1 GCA_937927675.1 uncultured Paracoccaceae bacterium
GTACAAGGTGACTGGAGTTCAGACGTGTGCTCTTCCGATCTCGCGTGATCGCCTGGCGGATCCACCAGGTGGCGTAGGTCGAGAACTTGTAGCCGCGACGGTATTCGAACTTGTCCACCGCCTTCATCAGGCCGATGTTGCCTTCCTGGATCAGGTCCAGGAACTGCAGGCCGCGGTTGGTGTATTTCTTGGCAATCGAGATCACCAGACGCAGGTTGGCCTCGACCATTTCCTTCTTGGCCTGACGGGCCTCTTTCTCGCCCTTTTGCACCTGATTGACGATGCGGCGGAATTCCGAAATGTCGACGCCGACATATTGGCCGACCTGCGCCATCTCGGCGCGCAACTCTTCCACCTTTTCGCGGGACTTCTCGATCAGGGCCTGCCAGCCACGCCCAGCCTTGGCGGCCATGCGGTCCAGCCAAGTCGGGTCCAACTCGTAGCCTTGATATTCATCGATGAATTCGCGGCGATTGATGCGGGCGGCGTCGGCCAGCTTCACCATGCCCGAGTTGATCGCCATGATGCGCTTGTTGATGCCATAAAGCTGGTCGATCAGGGCTTCGATCCGGTTGTTGTGCAGATGCAGCGCATTGACCAAGACCACGATTTCCGAGCGCAGCTTTTGATAGGCCGCCTCTTCCGAGGCCGAAAAGCGCACGGTTTCCGACAGGGTCGCCGACATACGGGCGTCCTGCATATCGGCCAGCTTGTCATAATCGCGGGCGATCAGATCCAGCGTTTCCAGAACCTTGGGCTTCAACGCGGCTTCCATCGCGGCCAAGGACATCGAGGCGCCGTCTTCGTCGTCGTCTTCCTCTGCCTCGGCGTAGATCGGGTTGCCGTCGGCATCCAGTTCCGGTTCGGCAGACCCTGCAGGGCGGCGCGGCGCGGCAGCGGTGTCGACCTCGACCCCTTCCAGATCCGGACCGCCGACCATTTCTTCGTCGCCATCAAGGCTGCGGCCAAAGGTGGCTTCAAGGTCGATCACGTCGCGCAGAAGGATGTCTTCGCTCAGAAGTTCGTCGCGCCAGATGATAATGGCCTGAAAGGTCAGCGGGCTTTCGCAAAGGCCCGCGATCATCGTGTTGCGGCCAGCCTCGATGCGCTTGGCGATGGCAATCTCGCCCTCGCGGCTCAGAAGTTCGACCGACCCCATTTCGCGCAGATACATCCGCACCGGGTCATCGGTCCGGTCCAGCGTTTCAGAGGTTGCGCCAACGACAGCAACCTCGCGCGAGGTCGAGGTGGTTTCCACCAACTCGCCCACCGGGGCCTCGCCCTCCTCCACTTCCTCATCGTCGATGATGTTGATGCCCATTTCGGACAGCATCGCCATGACGTCTTCGATCTGCTCGGACGAGACCTGCTCGGGCGGCATCACCGAATTCAGCTGGTCATAGGTGATGTAGCCGCGCTCTTTGGCGTCGGCGATCATCCGCTTTACGGCGGCCTGACTCAGATCAAGGGAAACATCGGCCTCTTCGCCTTCGGGCTTGCCGTCTTCGGTGTCTTTCGAGGCCATGTCGTCTCCGTCAGTCAAAATCGAATCAGGAAGCCGCGAATCAGAGCGGCAAGTTGCGAATCAATAGCGCGAATCATGGGAAAGCACAGGGGGGGTGCGTGCGCCGGTTTAGCGTTTCTTTTCCCAGACCTTTTCATCAATCATCGCCTGCAACACCCCCGACAGCGCGGCCCGATCTTCGCCCATGTCGGCCGCATCCTCACGCGAAGGGTGATCGGCCTTGTGGCGCGCCTCGGCGGCCTTGGAAAGCCGCCACGTCAGCCCCTCATCAGCAAGGCCGGTCAGGTCATGCACGGCGTCTTCCACCTCGCGGCGGGCCGCGCGATGGGCGTCAAGCTTGGCCATTTCTTCGGCCAGACAAAGCGTTGCAAGATCAACGTCCTGCCGGTTGCGGACCGGCGGGGCTATTTGGACATGGGGACGGCGCATCACCGCGTCAAGGGCGGCCCCGGCCTCGCGGTGCAAAATGCCGTGCAGGCTGGCGGCATCATCATCGGCATGGGTCAGCAAAAGCCGGCGCAGCGTGTTGTGATCTTCCCCGGTCAGGTCCAGCCGTTCCAGCGCACTTTCAAACCGGTGGATCAGACTGGGGTGCGCGATAAGGCTGGCCAAAATGACAGCCTCGCGCAGAATTTCCTCCACCGCTTGGCCTTGGGCCAAGGCTGACTGGCGGGCGCTGGCGGTGGGCGGCAGCGGCGTGCCTTTGGGGGTAAAGCGCTGCCGGAAGGCCGGAACCCGCGCCCCGCCCTGACCGAACAGGTCCAGCCGCAGGCGCTTGATATCCTCGCCGTAGTGGCTGCGGATCGAGGGATCGGCGATGCGCTTGAGATGCGCGCGCAGGCTTTTGTCGAGGGCCGCCTTGCGTTCTGGGCTGTCGAACACCCGGCCTTCGGTTTCACGCTTCCATAGAAGGTTGACCATGGGCTGGGCCGCCTCCAACACCGCCTGCATGGCAGCTGGGCCTTGGGCCTTGATAAGGTCATCGGGGTCTTGCCCGCCGGGCAGCACGGCAAAGCGCAGACCCTTGCCCGCCTCCAAGAGCGGCAGCGCAAGGTCGATCACGCGCAGCGCCGCCCGGATGCCCGCCGCGTCGCCATCCAGCGAGATGACCGGTTCATCATGGATGCGCCACATCAGGCGCAGCTGGTCTTCCGTGACCGCCGTGCCAAGCGGCGCCACCGCCGCTGTGAACCCGGCCTCGGAAAGCGCGATCACATCCATGTAGCCTTCGGCAACGATCAGCGGCTTGCCCTTGCCCGCCGCCTCCCGCGCCGGGGCGTGGTTGTAGAGGTTGCGGCCCTTGTCAAAAATCTCGGTTTCCGGGCCGTTCAGGTATTTGGCGTTGTCCTTGGGGTCCATCGCCCGGCCGCCCAAGGAAATCGCCCTGCCCCGGCCATCGCGGATCGGGAAAATGATGCGGTTGCGGAAGCGGTCATAGGGCTCGCCCCCTTTGTCGGATTTGGCACAGAGACCCGCAGCGACGAGCAGATCGTCAGAAATGCCCTTTTGCTTCAGGGCCAGTTGCAGCCCGTGCCAGCCATTTGGGGCAAAGCCGATCTCCCAGCGGTCTTGCGCGGCGGGGGAAAGCCCGCGCTTGGCGAGATAGGCGCGGGCGTCAGCTGCGGCAGAGGTCTTTAGTTGCAGGCGGAACCATTTGACCGCCTCTTCCATCACCGCAATCAACTGGCTGCGACGGTCAGCGACCTGAGCGGCCTGCGGATCGCGTGCGGGCATCGGCAGGCCTGCCTCACGCGCCAGCACTTCCACCGCCTCCATGAAGCCGAGATTCTCGGTCTCTTTGATGAAGGTCAGCGCGTCACCCTTGGCGTGACAGCCAAAGCAATAGTAATAGCCCTTGCGGTCATCCACATGAAAAGACGCGGATTTTTCCTGATGGAACGGGCAAGGCGCCCACATGTCGCCCTTGCCCTGATTTGACTTGCGCGCATCCCAAGTAACCTTGCGCCCCACAACGGAGGACAGGGAGACGCGGGTGCGCAGTTCGTCAAGGAAACCGGGCGGCAGGGACATCTGAGCTTTCGTGGTGCTTTGGGCGCGTGGCGCACGGGGGTTTCACACCCCGCACCCCCGGAGGATATTTAGGCCACATTGAAGGCCAGAGTCACCCCAGAAGTTCGCGTGCAATCTGGTGGAAAATGGCGACGCCGGGTTGGATCAGGCTGTCGGGGAAATCATAGTCGGGATTGTGCAGGGCTGGCATCTTGTCGCCCGCGCCAAGAAAAAGCATGGCCGACCGCGTGCCGGTCTGGCCAAACCGCCCGAAATCTTCCGAGGCGCGCATCGGCAAATCGCCTTCATCATGGGAAATGCCAAGGGCATCCAGCGCCGCGGCAATGCGAGCAGTGGCCTCTGGGTGGTTCACTGAGGCGGCGAAATCATCATGTGTCTCAAAGCTGAGGGTCAGACCATGGGCCTTGGCCTGTTCTTCGGCCAGCGCCATCGCGTCGGCCCGCAGGGTGGCCATCGCCGCGTTTTCCGTGGTGCGCAGCGTGATCCAAAGCTCCGCCATCCCCGGCGCAATGCCGAAAGCGGGTTCGCCAAGCCGCGCATGGGTCACGGTGACCAGCCGGTAGCCCGGACGCAAGGGCCCGGGCGGGGCAAGTTGGGTGAAGGCCGTGACAAGATTGGCCAAAGCCAGCCCCGGCGAGGTGCCGGCCTCGGGTTGGCTGGCATGCGCTGTCTTGCCGTGCAGGGTGATTTTCAGCCCTTGGCTTGCGCAATTCACCACGCCAGATTTCAAGAGCCCTGTGCCAAAGGCCAACCCCGGCATGTTGTGGATCGAAAAAGCCCAATCGGGTTTGATCGCCGCAAAGGCCGGGTCCGCCACCACGGCGGCCGCACCTGAGCCGTCTTCCTCGGCGGGTTGGAACATCAGCACCACCCGCCCCCGTTCGGGCCGCTGGCGCGCGATCAAACGGCCAAGACCCATCAGAAGCGTCATATGCCCATCATGGCCGCACAGGTGCCCCTTGCCCGCAATGGTGGAGCGGTGGGGCGCGGTGGAAAGTTCCTCGATCGGCAGGGCATCCAACTCGGCGCGGAACAGCACCGTCGGACCGGGGGCGCGGCCGTTGAACACGGCAGCCACGCCATGGCCGCCAAGGCCCGTAAGGGTCTGATCAGGACCGAGCGCCGCCAGCGCCTGCCCCACCCGTGCCGCCGTGCCCGCCTCATCGCGGCTGACCTCGGGGAAGCGGTGCAACACCCGCCGCCACTCGGTCAATTCCGCGATGTCGCGGTTGGTCAGCGTCATACGCGCGCCGCCACCGAACGCATGGCGGTTTCAATCTCGTGCCAGGCGGTGCGGACCATGGAGCGGAAGATCAGGATCAGAAAGCCTGCCTCGTCGCGGATCACCACGGCCGACATATGGCCAAGGGGCGCGCGGACGGCGCGGCCCGGCGGAAAGGCCTGCGCCCGCAGGTCCAAGGGGATTTGGCGCATCAAGACCTCTGCCGCAGCGTCGCCCGAGACGCGCAGCGCGGCCCAGCCGCCAGATTGGTCGGTGGTGGCAGCCGCTGTTCCAAACTCAGGCGCCTCGCCCCCGATCAGGAAAGCCTGATCGCGGCCAGTCCAAACCAATTGCACGGGGCCATTGGCAGACAGGCTGTTCGGGGCGGGGAACGAAAGGCCAAGCGGTTTCAAGACCTTGGCCACCGCCTTCTCTTGCCCCGGATAAAGGGCGACCGAGGTGATCGGGCCAAGTTCTGCCGGGTCCATCCGGCAGGCACCGTGGATCAGCGGCGCATGGTCAAGCGCAGGTTTCGCAATCAGTTCAGGCACGAAGTTTCTCCCCGTCCTTGTCGTGGAACACCGGGTCGCAGACCTCGGCCGTCAGATCGAGCCCGCGCAGATGGTCGACGATGCGGATTTTCTCGCCGTGGCGGGCACGGCCGTTTTTCAAGAAGCCCAAGCCCAGACAGGCCCCCATCAGATCGGAATGCGCAAAGGAGGTGATATAGCCTTGGCTTTCCTCGCGCCCAACCTTGTCGCCGGGCGTGAAAAGATGCGCGCCCGAACAGGGCGGTGTGCCGGTGGCAATTTTCAGACCAACCAGCTGCTGACGCTCGGGCCCCACAAGGGCGGGCCGTGCCGCCATGGTCTTGCCAATGCAGTCCTTTTTCGCAGCGACCATCTTTTCCATGCCAATGTCATAGGCCGTGGTGCGGCCATGAATTTCGGCATGGGTGATAAAGCCCTTTTCAACGCGCAACACGTTCAAGGCCTCCATCCCATAGGGCCCGCCGCCCATGGTTTCGGCCTTGGCGACCAGATCCCGGAACAGGCTTTCGCCAAAGCGGGTTGGAACCGCGATTTCATAGCCCTCTTCGCCGGAAAACGAGATCCGGAAAAGTCGCGCCGACACACCGCCAAGCTGCACCGTGCCACACGCCATGAAGGGAAACTCGTCCAAAGGCTGATCGAGAACAGCGTTCAGCAATGCGCGGGATTTCGGCCCGGCGACAGCAAACTGCGCCCAAGATTCAGTCACGGAAATGAAGCGCACATCCCAGTCCGCGCAATGGGTCTGATGCACGAAATCCAGATGCCGCATCACCTGCCCTGCCGCCGCCGTGGTGGTGGTCATCAGGTAGTGATTTTCGCCCAGACGTGCGGTGGTGCCGTCATCCATGACGAAACCATCCTCGCGCAGCATCAACCCATAACGCACCCGGTTCAGCGCCAAGCTGCTGAAGGTGTTGGTGTAGACCAGATCCAGAAAACGCGCCGCGTCACGACCCTGAATGTCGATCTTGCCAAGCGTCGAGACATCGGCCACGCCCACGGCGCCCCGCACCATTGCGACCTCGCGGTCACAGCTCTCGCGCCACGTCGCTTCACCCGGCTTGGGGAAATAGCTGGGGCGATACCAAAGCCCTGCCTCGATCATCGGCGCGCCCCGGTCGCGGCTGGCCTGATCAGAGGTCAAAAACCGCTGCGGCGCAAAGCCAAGCCCGCGCCCGCCAGCCCCCAAAGCCGCCACAGAAACCGGCACATAGGGCGGGCGGAAGGTGGTGATCCCGGTTTCCGGGATGGCGCGGCCCGTCGCATCCGCCAACACGGCCAAAGCCCCGACATTCGAGTTCTTGCCCTGATCCGGCGCCATACCTTGCGTCGTGTAGCGCTTCATATGCTCCACCGAGGTGTAGCCTTCCTGTGCGGCGAGCTTCACATCCTTGGTGGTCACATCATTGGCGAAATCAACCCAAGCCCGGCCCTTGCCCTCGACCGCCCAGAGAGGTTCGATCGCATAAGGCAGCCCCTCGGCGCGGGGCAAAGCCAGCTTGGCCGGGGTCAGCCCCAGATCGGCCAGCGCCGCCTCGGCCGCGGCATGGCCTGCGGCAAGGCAGCCGTGACTGGTGAAGGTGCCATTGGCAGCACCAGCCGCCGTCAGCCCCGGCACCGCACCCTCCATCGGCACAAAGGCCGCCAGCTCATCCGACCAGCGCGGACGCCCGCCCATGTGGCAGGTCAGGTGCAGCGTCGGGTTCCAACCGCCGGACATGGCCAGACAATCGGTTTCCAGCTTGAACTCACCGCCCGCGTGGTGACCCTCGATCAGACGCAGGCCATGGCGGCCCGTGGTATTGGTGACCCGCGCGCCCAGATAAACCGGGCAATCTTCCACCGTGCTGGCACTGGCGCGGCTATCAAGGATCGCCGCCACCTGCACGCCCGCCGCCATCAGATCGCGCGCAGCCGCCCGCGCGCCATCATTGTTGGCAAACAGCGTTACCCGCTTGCCGGGCGCCACGCCATAACGGTTGAGATAGGTCTGCACAGCACCCGCCATCATGATGCCGGGCCGGTCGTTCATCGGGAAGGCAATCGGCCGTTCCAAGGCCCCTGCGGCAAGAATCGCACGCCGGGCGGTGATGCGCCAAAACGCCTCGCGCGGCAGATCGGGACGGGCAGATTTGTGCAGGCCAACCCGCTCCAACGCGCCGTAAATGCCGCCGTCATAAGCCCCCGTCACCGTGGTACGCGGCATCAGGCGCACATTCGGCAGGCTACCAAGCTCGGCCAGAACCTGACCGACCCAAGACAGACCCGGCTGGCCATCCACCGTCTCGCCATTCGACAAAAGCCGCCCACCCATGCGCGCGTCTTCATCGGCAAGGATCACATCCGCCCCGGCCCGTGCCGCTGTCAGGGCCGCCATCAGCCCCGTCGGCCCAGCGCCAATCACCAGAAGATCACAAAAGGCAAAGGCCTTTTCGTAATGCCCCTCGTCATGCTTGCCCGACAGCCTTCCAAGCCCCGCCGCGCGGCGGATCGCGGGCTCATAAAGCTTTTCCCAAAAGGCGCGCGGCCACATGAAGGTCTTGTAGTAAAAGCCCGCCGAAAAGAACGGCGCCATCAGGTCATTCACCGCCAGCAAATCCCAGCGCAGCGACCCCATGCGGTTCTGGCTGCGGGTGTTCAGACCGTCAAAGATTTCCTGCACCGTGGCGCGCACGTTCGGGGTCTGGTTGGTGGCACCATGCACCTCGATCAGGGCGTTCGGCTCCTCGGCCCCCGCGGTCAAAACGCCGCGCGGCCGGTGATATTTGAAACTGCGCCCCACCACCCTGACGCCCGAGGCCAACAAGGCCGAGGCCACGGTGTCGCCCTTGAAGCCCGCATAGGACTTACCGTCAAAGGTGAAGGAGACCGGCTTGTTCCGGTCGATCAGCCCCCTGCCCGCGATCCTCATTGCGCATCCCCCTTCCGACCAGCGACCAATTCGGCCCCGTAAATCTCGTGGCTGACCGTGTTGCGATGGACCCGAAGCCATTGGGCGCAACCCGCCTCGTGATACCACAGATCATGCGTCTCGCCCGCCGGATTGGCGCGCAAATGCAGATGGTCATCCCACGCTGCCTCTCCCGCATCCGGCGAGGGGCGGTTCAGATAGTCGTCAGAGCCGTAATAGGTAAACTCGCGCCGGTCGCGCGGGCCACAGAGGGGGCAAGGAATTCGCATCTCTAGTCTCCTGAAACGGCAGTCAAAATGGGCTCTGCCCCTCGGCGCATCCGCGCCTCACCCCGGAGTATCTTCGCCAAGATGAAACGGCATATGGATTTCATCTTGATCCAAATACTGCCGCCGGAGGCTCCCCCGAAAGGGACGGGGTGGGATGGTATAAGGTTGGGCGCGCAGGTCATGTCAGTGCAGGTTGTGCTGGCTGCCGGTGCCTTCTTCGTCGATGACATGGCCGGTGCGGAAGCGGTCAAGGCGGAAACGGCGGGCGACCTCGTGGCTCTCGCCCGTGGCCATCAGATGCGCCATGCACCAGCCCGACGCCGGGGTGGCCTTGAAGCCGCCGTAGTTCCAGCCGGCATCCACAAACAGCCCCTCAACCGGGGTCTTGTCGATGATCGGAGAGCCATCTGGCGTCATATCCATGATGCCGCCCCAGCCGCGCAGGATCTTGGCGCGGCCGATCATCGGCATCAGCGTCATGGCCGCTTCCATCACATGTTCCAGCATCGGCAGGTTGCCGCGCGCGGCGTAAGAGGCGTAGAAATCCAGATCGCCCCCGAAGACAAGGCCCCCCTTGTCGGACTGGCTGATATAGAAATGCCCCATGCCAAAGGAGATCACGCTATCGATCACCGGCTTCAGCCCTTCGGTCACAAAGGCTTGTAGCACATGGCTTTCGATCGGCAGGCGCATCCCTGCCATAGCCGCAACCTGGCTTGACCGGCCCGCGACCACCATGCCGACCTTCTTGGCCTTGATCGGTCCGCGCGTCGTTTGCACGCCGGTCACGCGACCGTTTTGGATATCGATCCCGGTCACTTCGCAGTTCTGGATCAGATCAACCCCAAAGCGATCAGCACCGCGCGCATAGCCCCAAGCCACCGCATCGTGCCGTGCGGTGCCTGCGCGCCATTGCATCAGCCCGCCATAGATCGGGAAGCGGGTTTGTTCATAATCAAGGTAGGGTGCGAAATCGCGTACCTGATCCAGCGACCAAAGTTCGGCATCGTCGCCCTGATTGACGATCGCATTGCCGCGACGCGCCAAAGCGTCACGCTGGCCGTCGGAATGGGCAAGGATAAGCTGGCCGCGCTGCGAATGCATCACGTTGTAATTCAGCTCGGACTCAAGGTTTTCCCAAAGCTTCAGCGAATGGCTGTAAAATTCGGAATTGCCCGGCAAAAAGTAGTTGGCGCGCACGATCGTCGTGTTGCGACCGACGTTGCCGCCGCCGAGATAGCCTTTTTCCAGAACCGCAATGTTGCGCAGCCCATGGTTCTTGGCCAGATAATAGGCCGTCGACAGGCCATGCCCGCCCCCACCGATGATGATCGCGTCATATTCCGGTTTGGGCGCAGGCGTGCGCCAAGCGGGCTTCCAGCCCTTGTTGCCGAAAAGCCCTTCGGTGAAGACCTTGAGACCGGAATAGCGCATGTGTCGCCCCATCTTGTTGCCGCCACTGAAACGGCATCTTGGGCTATATGCAAGAGGGATCAGCGGTTTCCTGCGCCGCAGGCGACAGAGATTGTCGCTTTCAGGGCGCCGACAGCCGCAAGTGCAGCCGCGCCAGCGCCTGTTCGGGCGACATCTGCCCGCCGTTTTCCACCCCTGCCGCCCAAAGCCCGGCGCCAGCGGCATAGGCCCCGGGTTCAAGCCCCCCGGCAAGGCATTGGCTGACAGCCACCATCGGCTTGCCTTTGAAGCCCACCAAGGCCTCGACCAGCGCATCCGGCATGGTGCCCGCCCCAAACACCCGCAGGACGGCCCCGTCAAGCGTGCCAAGCTGCGCGGCCAGCGCGCGCGGCGCCAAGCCGGGGCTGAGCGTCACAAGGCCAACCGTCTTTGACAGGTCATAGCGCGGCGCGGCTGCAAACGGTGCGGTCAGCGCCCCCGCCTGCACAAAGGCACGTTCGTCTTGCGAATGTTGCTTGGACACCGCGCCCGCCGCCAAAACCTGCCCGCCGAAGGCGAGCCAGACACCCGGATCGCCCGCGAGTGCCGTTTGAATTGCCAGCTTGAGGTTGCGCTCAGCGTCCGATCCCGCCGCACCCAAGGGATGCATGGAGCCGGTAAGGACCACGCATCTGCCCTGCCCGGCCAAGGCCGCATCCAGCGCAGCGCCGGTAAAGGCCATGGTATCAGTGCCGTGAGTGACAATCACCGCCCCCGGCGCGGCGCCAATCCGGTCCAAAAGCGCGTTCCAGATCGCGGGGCCCACATTGGCGCTGTCAACCAACGGGTCCAGCTTTTGATGATCAAGCCCCTGCCCCGGTGCGATCAGCGCCAGCGCCGCCGCGACCTTTTCAGGCGCGGGACGCAAGCCTTCGGGACCATCCGTCATGCAGATGGTCCCACCGGTTTCAATTAAGGTCAGCTTGGTCAACGGTTCTTACAGCCCCTTGGACCGGTAGGTTTTCGCCACGCGGTCAATCGCCACGATATAGGCTGCTACCCGCAGGTCATTCACATCGGTCCGGCCATGCCAGACCTCTCGCATCGCCTGATAGGCGGTGCGCATGGTGTCATCAAGACCCGAGCGCACGAGGGCAAGTTCATCCGACCCTTGCAGGAATTTCTGCTTGAAATCAGCGTTCAGCGACCACCCCAAGCCCTGATCGGCAGACAGCTGCTCCAATTCCTCGACCAACAGCCGCGAGCGAGCTTCTTCGGCCCGGCGCTGCATGCGGCCAAAGCGGATATGCGACAAGTTCTTGACCCATTCGAAATAGCTGACCGTCACCCCGCCTGCGTTGGCATACATGTCGGGGATGATGAGCGTGCCTTTCTTGCGCAGGATCTCATCGGCGCCAAAGGTCACCGGGCCGTTCGCGGCCTCGATGATGAGCGGCGCCTTGATGCGGGCGGCGTTGCCAAGGTTGATGACACCTTCCATCGCGGCCGGGATCAGGATGTCACATTCCATCTCCAGCACGGCCGAACCGTCGATCACATGGCGGCCCTTGGGGTAATCTGCCAAGCCACCCGTGCGGTTCATGTGCTGGCGCAACTCTTCGATGTTGATGCCCTTTTCATCGATGATTGCGCCGTCGCGTTCGATCACCGCAATGACCCGCACGCCGTCTTCCTCCGACAGGAATTTGGCGGCGTGATAGCCCACATTGCCAAGCCCCTGCACGATCACGCGCTTGCCATCCAGATCGCCGGTCAGACGCGCGGCTTCCTTGTCTTCGCGGTAGCGGAAGAATTCGCGCAGACCGAATTGTACGCCGCGGCCCGTCGCCTCGACCCGCCCCTGAATACCGCCGGCATGCGGCGGCTTTCCGGTGACGCAGGCCTTGGCGTTGATGTCTGTGGTGTTCATCCGGGCGTATTGGTCGGCGATCCAAGCCATCTCACGCTCGCCCGTGCCCATGTCGGGGGCCGGTACGTTCTGGGCGGGGTTGATGAGATCGCGCTTGATAAGTTCATAGGCAAAGCGGCGGGTGATCTGTTCCAGTTCATGCTCGTCCCACTGGCGCGGGTCGATGCAAAGACCGCCCTTCGATCCGCCAAAGGGCGTTTCCACCAAGGCGCATTTGTAGGTCATCAGGGCGGCGAGCGCCTCCACCTCGTCTTGGTTGACGCCGGTGGCATAGCGGATACCGCCCTTGACCGGTTCCATATGTTCGGAATGGACCGAGCGATAGCCGACAAAGGTTTCGATCTTGCCGCGCAAACGCACCCCGAAACGCACCGTGTAGGTCGAGTTGCAGACCCGGATCTTTTCTTCAAGGCCGGGGCTGAGATCCATCAGCGCGGTGGCGCGCTTGAACATCAGGTCTACGGATTCACGAAAGCTGGGCTCGCCTGCGACGGACATATGGGTTCCTCCCTTTGGTCGCCAACGCGGCAACCACTGCCCCAAGGTTTAGGGCGAAAGACTGGCAAATGTCTGCGTCGAAAGGACGATTATTTCCGTCACTTTGTAGCATTAAGTGATTCGTAACCAACCGTTTTGGACAGCATTGCCCTCTCGGCGCCCCATTTCGATCAGTTCGACGTTTCGCACCGTGCGACAATCCGGCCCGCGCCCCATGCATCGTTTCCCGCCATGCCGCGAAGGCCCGCTTTCGCCGCCTTTGCCACAATTTCGCCACAACTTCTGGACATCGACAAGGCGGGGGCAAGGAAAACTGGTGTCGGGGAAACCCGGTCCGGGACACAGAAAGCAAAGATCATGGCTGCCCGCATCTTTTCCCGTCTGAGAAGCTTTCGTGATGCCCAGGACGGCGCGCTGATCATCTTCGCGCTGTTTCTTTTCGTCCTGATGGCGATCATGGGCGGCATCGCCATCGACCTGATGAAGAACGAACACATCCGCACCCAACTGACCCAGACGCTGGACCGTTGCACGCTGATGGCGGCCAGTCTTAACCAACGGCTGGACCCCGAAGAGGTGGTGCGCGATTGCGTGGAAAAGGCCGGGCTGTCGGACACGCTGCGTATCGTGCAGGTGGCGAGCGGGATGAATTCGCGGGACGTGAAATCGGTGGCGCGCGTCGACAGCAAGCCCTTCTTCATGCATATGATCGGCATCGACACCTTTGACGCGGCCGCCCTGTCGCGCGCCGAGCAGAAGATCACCAATGTCGAGATTGCGCTGGTTCTGGATGTGTCCGGCTCGATGGCGGGGGCCAAGATTGCCAACTTGCGCGCCGCCGCATCGGATTTCGTGGCCACCATGATGGACAGCGATCCAAACCGCCGCATCTCAATTTCCATCGTGCCGTACAATGCGCAGGTGAACCTTGGGCCAACCCTCTTGGCGAAATACAATGTCACCAGCCCGCATAATGCGCTGAACCGACCAACGGATGTCGCCAACCACAATTGCCTTGAACTGCCGTCCTCTGTCTTTGCCACGGCAGGCATCTCACGCACGGTGGAACTGCCGCAGATGGCGCAATCGGACCATTATTACAGCACCAACACCGGTGCCTTCTACACCCCGCCGACCGATGCCAGCGCTGTGCCGAATTTCAACGCCAACTATTGCCGCACCGAGGCGAACAACGTGGTGCGCATGCCCAGCCAGAACAAGGCGCAGTTGCAGGGCTGGGTCAACGGACTGACCGCCAATGGCAACACCTCGATCGTCTTGGGCATGAAATGGGGCACCGCCCTGCTCGATGTATCGGCGCGCCCGATTTACAACGAATTCATCGGCGCAGGCCTGATGGACGCCAATCTGGCCGGTCGCCCGTTTGAGGACGCGGACCCGGACTCGATGAAGGTGATCGTGCTCATGACCGATGGCGAGCATGTGGCGCATGACCGGATCAATGACGCCTATAAATCCGGCCCCTCGCCGATCTGGCGCAGTTCCGGCGATGGCCGCTATTCGATCTTCCACGCCGCCCAGCCCGGCAACAAATACTATGTGCCGCATCTGAACGCTTGGCGTGCCACCGCTTGGACCAACAATACCACCCCCGCTGTGCAACAGGACTGGCGCTCTGTCTGGACCAACCTGAAGCTCAGCTATGTGGCTTGGCAGTTCTATGGCCGCCCCTATGGCGCTGCAGCCTATAACAACGCGATCAACACGATGCGCTCGACCTATCTGTCGGTGGCCGACATGAACGCGCGGCTGCAAGCCACCTGCAAGCAAGCCAAGGATGCAGGGGTGATCGTCTACGGCATCGCCTTCGAGGCCCCGCTGAATGGCCAGACCCAGATTTCGCAATGCGCCACCTCGGTCAATCACTACTTCGAGGCCGATGGCGCTGAAATCGGCACCGCCTTTGACACCATCGCGTCGAACCTGACGATGCTGAAGTTGACACAATAAGGGCCTTTGGGGCCGCTTGATTTGCGCCGGGCCATGCAGGCGGTCCGGCGCGTTGCGAATCAAGACGGCCCGTTTACCAGAATTTCCGAAACAGTGTTTCTCCCAAGCCCAGCACTGTGTTTGTTTCCGCTCCGTCAACGATCCCCCCCGATTGTTTCCAGTTCACCCGCAAATTATTGATATTTAAAAGGCTTTCCACAGATCGCGCATCTTGCAGCCACATTTCGGCCGCAGGGACACAGCATAGATCGTTTCTGGACCGGTCGGGGCAGAACGCCGTTTGACCGCAGGGATCGAAACATCTGGAGGCGCAGCATGGCGCACATTGTGGCGAATGACGGCAAAGGGGCGTCCCTGCGGACGACGGCCTTGCGTCGCTATAAGACGGCCGAGGATGGAAACCTGACGATCCTTGCGCTCTGCCTTTTTCTGCTGATGGCGATGATCGGGGGCATCACCGTTGACCTGATGCGCTATGAAACCACGCGCACATCCCTGCAAAACACGCTCGACAGGGCCACACTGGCCGCCGCCGCGCTCAGCCAGCAGTTGGACGCCGAAGATGTGGTGACCGACTATTTCGCCAAGGCCAACCTGTCGCAATACCTGCGCTCGGTTTCGGTCGAAGAAGGCCTGAACTACCGCGAGGTGGTCGCCGACGCCGAGGCCGCGACCAACCCCTTTTTCATGCACCTGATCGGCATCAACGAACTGGATGCCCCCGGCCATTCGATGGCCGAACAGCGCATGACCAATGTCGAAATCATGCTGGTGCTGGACGTATCGGGGTCGATGAACAGCAACAGCCGCCTGACCAACCTGAAGTCTGCCGCCAAGGAATTCGTCGATACCGTGCTGTCGTCGGATGACGAAGACCGCATCTCGATTGGCATCGTGCCGTTCAACGGGCAGGTCGATGTCGGCACCGCACTTGGCGAGCGCTACAATCTGACCAAGAAGCATTTTGTGCCGGACATCAACTGTGTTGACCTTCCGTCCTCGGTCTATGCCAGCGCCGGGCTGTCAACCACCCAAGACCTGCCGATGACCACGCCGACCGATACCTATTCCACCACCAGCAAGACGGATGGCTATATCGGCCGCACCGACAGCAACTATGCGATCAACGAAGACGCGAACCGTTGGTGCCCGGACGTCAACAACACCAACGCCATCATGCTGCCCTCGCAAAGCATTTCGGCCTTGCAAGCCAAGATTCAGGGGCTGACCGGCACGGGTGCCACCTCGATCAACGCGGGTCTGAAATGGGGCATGGCCATGCTGGACCCCGGCACCCAAGGCGTCTTTACCCATTTCGTCGGCACCGGTGTCATTCCCAGCGTCTTTGCGGGCCGCCCGTTCCAGTTCACCGACCCGGAATCGATGAAGGTGATCGTGCTGATGACCGATGGCGAACATTTTGCCGAAGACCGTCTGAACAACACCTACAAGGCGGGCGAAACCGGGCTGAACGGCACGCAGCAGATCTTCAAATCGCCCTATGACGGCAACTATTCGATCCGCTTCACCACGGGCCGTCCTGCGGTGGCAGGGGCCAACCAGTATTGGGTGCCACACCGCAACGAATGGCGCGCCCTGCCTTGGACCAACACCTCGAACACCAACGCCGCCACGCTGAAGCCGATCAATTTTGAAACGATGTGGGCCGAAGTGCGGCTGCAATGGGTGGTCTGGCAACTCTATGCCCGGGCGCTTGGCACCTCCAGCAGCACCCGCACCACGCAATTCAACACCTGGCTTGCCACCTTCCGCGAACAGACCGCGACGGGGACGATGAACGCGCAACTGCAGTCCATGTGCGCCTTGGCCGAGCAAAACGGCGTGACCGTCTACGGCATCGCGTTTGAGGCCCCGGCCGGCGGCCAAAGCCAGATTTCGCAATGCGCCACCTCGCCCGCGCATTACTTCAACGCCTCGGGCTTGCAGATCCGCACCGCCTTTCGCGCCATCGCCAGCAACATCAGCCATCTGAGGTTGACCCAATGACCCGCCTTTTCCGCAAGCAATTGCGCCGTTTCGGCCTGAGTGAAAGCGGCACCGCCGCCGTCGAGTTCGCCATGGCGGTGCCGCTACTGATCGCCATCTTCATGGCCTCGTTCGAAAGTGGCTTTCTGATGATCCGGTCTTTGATGCTGGAACAATCGGTCGACATGACCATGCGCGAATTGCGTCTGGGCCATTACCCGATCCCGACCGCCGCCCTGTTGAAAGAGGAAATCTGCAAGCGCAGCGTGGTCTTGAAGGATTGCGAAGCAAACATCTCGATCGAGATGACCCGCATCAGCACGGCGAACTGGACGCTCCCGAGCAGCCGGATCGCCTGCGTGGACCGCGAGGAGGACATCCTTCCCGTCACCACCATGCACATGCCACCCCAGCAAAACGACATCATGGTGGTACGGGTTTGCGTGGTGCAGGACGCCATGTTCCCCACCACCGGCATTGGCCTTGGCCTGCCAAAGGATGCGCAGGGCGGCTACGGGCTGGTGTCCGTTTCTGCATTCGTGACCGAACCGAGCTGAGGGAGGATCACATGTTGTCACTTCGCAAAATCCTGCGCCGTTTCGGTACAGATGAGACGGGCACGCTGATGGCCGAATCCGTTCTGGTTCTGCCGTTCATGCTGTGGTCCTATCTGGCGCTGTTCGTCTATTGGGACAGCTACCGCGCGGTGAATGTCGTACAAAAGGCGGCCTACACCATCTCGGACATGATCTCGCGCGAGATGTTGGCGGTGAACGACACCTATATCAACGGCATGGATTCGATGATGGAATACCTGATCGACTCGGATCGGGATGCCAAAACCCGTGTCTCGTCGATCACCTGGTCGCAGCTCAACAACCGCTACGAGGTGCAGTGGTCGCGCTCTCCCGGCAATGCGATGCCGCAACTGACAACGGCCACCGTGGCCCCCTTGGCCGACCGGCTGCCCACCATGTTCGATGGCGACTTCATTGTGCTGGTCGAGGTGGAGGTGGGGTATCACCCGTCGTTCAATGTCGGCATCGGCGATCAGACAATGAAGCAATTCATCGCAACCCGCCCGCGTTTCCTGAGCAAGATCTGCATGACCGGCGTGGCCTGTACCTGATCCCTCTCCGCCTTCTTGTGCGGTTTTGCACAAATGCCCTGCGGCAACTTTGCGTTGCGGTAGGGCGTTTGCTTGCCTAGCTAGGGGCAAGAACAGACCCCCACAGGAGACAGACCATGTCGATCCGCCCCGTCACCTCGACCAGCCGCGCCCGCCCTGCCACAGAGGGCGCCGGCGTCCATTTGCACCGCGCCTTCGGCTTCGGCGACCCCGAGCGGATGGACCCGTTCCTGTTGTTTGACGATTTTCGCGGTGATCATCCGCGCGACTATATGGCAGGCTTTCCCTGGCACCCGCACCGCGGCATTGAAACCATCACCTATGTGCTGGCCGGATCGGTCGACCATGGCGACAGCCTTGGCAATCGCGGCACGCTGAAGGGCGGCGATGTGCAATGGATGACCGCGGGTTCGGGCATCCTGCATCAGGAAATGCCCAAAGGGAACGCCAAAGGGCAGATGCATGGCTTTCAGCTTTGGGCGAACCTGCCGGGCCATCTGAAAATGACCCAGCCGCGCTATCAGGATGTGCGCTCGGGCGATATTCCGGAAGTGATCGACGATGACGGCACCGTGGTGCGGGTGATCGTGGGCGAATTCTGGGGCAAGAAAGGCCCGGTCGATGGCATCGCCGCCGACCCGCAATATCTTGACATCTTTGTGCCTGAAGGGCGGAAAAAGACCTTCAAGATCGACACCCGCCGCCATGCCTTTGCCTATGTCTTTGATGGCGCGGCCAAGTTCTCTGATGCGGCCCGCCCGCGCGGGGTGCTGTTGGAAAAGGAAGTGGCCGGGCAAGAGCTGAACATCCGCGACATGTCGGAGATCGGAAG
>CALBSG010000169.1 GCA_937927675.1 uncultured Paracoccaceae bacterium
ACGGTCAGCACCGACTATGACACCTCGGACCGCCTCTATTTCGAGCCGCTGACCGGTGAGGACGTGCTGGAAATCCTGCGCGTCGAACAAGAGAACGGCACGCTGCACGGTGTGATCGTGCAGTTCGGCGGTCAGACCCCGCTCAAGCTGGCCAACGCGCTGCATGACGAAGGCATTCCGATCCTTGGCACCACGCCGGACGCCATTGATCTGGCCGAAGACCGGGAGCGCTTCCAAGGCCTTCTGCAGTCTTTGGGCCTGAAACAGCCGCATAACGGCACCGCCCGTTCGCGCGACGAGGCTTTTGCCGTCGCCAAAGACGTCGGCTATCCCTTGGTGATCCGCCCCTCTTTCGTGCTGGGTGGCCGTGCGATGGAAATCGTCCGAGACGACGCGCAGCTGGAACGCTACATCTCCACCGCCGTTCAGGTGTCTGGCGACAGCCCGGTGCTGCTCGACAGCTATCTCTCGGGCGCGGTTGAAGTTGACGTTGACGCCCTGTCGGATGGCAACAATGTCCACGTCGCGGGCATCATGGAACATATCGAAGAGGCCGGGGTTCACTCGGGCGACTCTGCCTGCTGCCTGCCGCCGCACCAGCTTTCGGCTGAGGTTGTCGAGGAATTGAAACGTCAGACCGTGGTCATGGCCAAGGCGCTGAATGTCGTTGGCCTGATGAACGTGCAATTCGCCATCAAGGACGGGGTTATCTACGTTCTGGAGGTGAACCCGCGCGCCAGCCGCACGGTGCCGTTCGTCGCCAAAGCCACCGACAGCGCCATCGCGTCGATCGCGGCCCGCCTGATGGCCGGGGAACCGCTGTCGAACTTCCCCGAACGCGCGCCCTACCCGGCCGGCGTCGGCCCCGACAGCGCTTTGCCGCTTGCCGATGCCCATACGCTCGCCAACCCGATCACCCCGTGGTTCAGCGTGAAAGAGGCCGTGTTGCCCTTCGCCCGCTTCCCCGGCGTTGACCCGGTGCTTGGCCCGGAAATGCGCTCTACCGGCGAAGTCATGGGCTGGGACCGCACCTTCGCATTGGCCTTCCTCAAGGCACAGATGGGCGCCGGCGTCGTGCTGCCCGAAGCGGGTCGGGTCTTTGTGTCGATCAAAGACATGGACAAAACCCCGGTCTTTGCAGCAGCACTGCGCGATCTGATCGCTCTTGGGTTCGAGATTGTCGCAACCAAGGGCACCGCAAGCTGGATGACCGCCGAAGGCATTGCCGCCACGCAGGTGAACAAGGTCTGGGAAGGTCGCCCGAACATCGTGGACCGGTTGAAAAACAACGACATCGCCATGGTGATGAACACCACTGAGGGGACGCAAGCCATCTCGGACAGCCGCGACATCCGCCGCGTCGCGCTGATGGACAAGATCCCCTATTTCACCACCGCCGCCGCCGCCATCGCCGTTGTCGCCGCGATGAAGGCCCGGGGCGAGGGCTATGGGGTCAGGACGCTTCAGGGGTAAGGTGCCGCCGGGCCATCGGCCCGGCGCAAACGCTCCGGTGAAGCCGTTTCAACGCCGAACGTCTGCGGCCACCTTCGGGGGGCCGCGCAACCTGCAATCTCCGCAGCACGCGCAGCATGGTTCACGGCAGGTTGGGCGTCAGCCCGGCCTTCCCACCCTTGACTTCCCCACGCCCCTTCCCCCAACTCGGGCCGAACCTCATGAGGCCCGCACATGTCCTTCCTGACCGAGCTTGAAACCCGCCTGACCCGCTATTGCGCGATCGACAGCCAGTCCGACGCTGCAAGCCGCACGGCCCCCTCGACCGCGATCCAGTTGAACATGGCCCGCCTCCTGCGCGAGGAGCTGACGCAGATCGGTGCGGCTGACGTTCAGATCACCGAGTATGGCACCGTGCTGGCCACAATCCCCGCCACAGCGACGGGTCCAACCATTGGCTTTCTGGCCCATGTCGACACCGCCCCGCAGTTCAACGCAACAGGTGTCAAACCCCGTGTGATCCGAGGCTATAACGGCGGTGCGATCAGCTATCCCGACAACCCCGCGCTGACGCTGACCCCGGAAATCTCGCCCGGTCTGACCACCAAACAGGGCCATGACATCGTTGTAGCCTCGGGCCTGACCCTGCTGGGCGCCGATGACAAGGCTGGCGTCGCCGTCGTCATGACCGCCGCCCGTCATCTCTTGGCCAACCCGCACATTCCGCATGGCAAGATCCGCCTCGCCTTTACCCCGGATGAGGAAATCGGCCGCGGCGTCGACAAACGCCTGCCCGCCGACCTTGGCGCCGATTTCGCCTATACCTTCGACGGCGGCGCAGTGGGCGAAATCGAATACGAAAGCTTCTCTGCGGATGGGGCGACCGTCACGATCAAGGGCGTCTCCATCCACCCCGGCCTGGCCAAGGGCAAGATGGTCAACGCCATCCATCTTGCCGCCAAGATTATCGCTGCCCTGCCGCAACATACCATGCTGCCCGAATTGACCGATGGGCGTGATGGCTTCATCCATGCCACCGATATGACAGGCGGCTCGTCAGAAATGGTGCTGCATTTCATCCTGCGCGACTTTGAACGCGCCGGGTTGGCCGAGAAGGGCGAAATCCTCCGCGCCGTCTGCGCTGCGGTTCAAGCCACAGAACCGCGCGCCGAAATCAGCTGCACCATTACCCCGCAATACCGCAACATGCGCTACTGGCTGGAAAACGATATGACGCCGGTCGATCTTGCCCGCCAAGCAGCCCGCGATCTGGGGATTGAACCGGTCTCCGTGCCGATCCGCGGCGGCACCGATGGCTCGCGACTGACCGAAATGGGCGTGCCCTGCCCCAATCTCTTTACCGGCATGCAGGAAATCCATGGCCCCTTGGAATGGGTCTCGGTGCAAGATATGGCCAAGGCCACGGACCTCATGCTGCGGCTGGTTGAAAAGGCCACGACCTAAGGCCTTCAACGTGGCCCAAATATCCAAACGCCTTCTGCCCCCAGCCCGGACCTCGACCGATGATGACCCGCGATGAGCGCCCGAAGGGCGACAAAGAGCGTCCCGTTTCGCCCTATCACAAGCCTGGCTTTTACGCCGAGGCTTTGGCTGCGGGCCGTCACCGCGACATCGTTGGCGGCCGCTGGGAGGAAACCGGACTGATTCAGATGCAGATCCTTCTGCACGCGGGGCTTGAACCGCAACACCAGTTTTTGGACATCGGGGCAGGCTCCCTCAGGCTTGGGTGCCGCCTTGTGCCCTATATGCAGCCCGACCATTACTGGGCCACCGATTTGTCCGGCGATCTTTTGCGCCGCGGCTATGATCTGGAACTGGCAGACAAATCCCGCCTCTCGCCAGATCATCTGATCGAGGATGCCAATTTCGCCTTCCCCGGCCTGCCTGCAACCATCACCCATGCCATGGCCTTTGCGGTGTTCACCCATCTGCCGCTGCACCACCTTGCCCATGGGCTGTGCCAAATCCGCGCCTGCTTTCCCGCGCTGGAATGGCTGATGTTCACCGTCTTCGTCGCCCCGGATGACGGTTTTGCCAAACCCCATCGCCAGCCCGATGGCGTTGTCACCCATCCCGACCGCGCGCCTTGGCACCACCGGCTGTCCGATGTGCTCAAGACCGCCAAAACGGCGGGCTTTCAGCCCGAACCCTTGCCGACCGAACTGCCACGCGGGCAGCTGCTGATCCGTGCCACACCTTTGAATTCCGATTGATTTTTCACCCCACGACGTAGAGGCTGCCCCCATTGAAAGAGGTGCCTTTATGTTCAAACGCATTGCCATCCTTGGTCTTTTGGCCGCGATCCCCGCCCATGCAGACCCGATTTCCACTGAGATCGCCGTCACCGGCCTTGCCGCCACCGAGCGCAGACTAAGCGCCCTGCCCACACCGACCGAGGACGACGTTCTGGCACTGGGCGCGGTGCAATTCCTGCGCGCGGTCGAAGGATCGCTTCAGACCCGTTGGACCTATGGCATGACGGACCGCTCGGGCATGCTGCCCCTTTTGCGCTTGCCGCTGGACGACAACCCCGCCGCCAAACCGTTTGAGCCGCCGGTCGTTGCCCAGATCTTTACCGAAGCCGAGGCAGAACTGGCCCGCGCGATTGCCACCTTTTCCACCTTGCCCGACACCTCGCCTGCCGCGCTGGAAGTGAACCTTGGTGACATTTGGTTCGACGTGAACAGCAACGCGACCCGTGATCCGGGTGAAGATCTTGCCTCTGTCGTCGGTACGGTTTCGATGGGGGTTTCCCCTGCTGAAATGGGCATCGCCCCAGCCCCCCTGCCAACGATCCGCTTCGACATTGCCGATGTGGCTTGGGCCACCGCCTATGCCCATCTGCTGTCAGGCGTGGCCGAAACCGTGCTGGCCTATGACCCGACCGAACCCCTGACCCGCGTGATCGCGGCGCGCAAGGCAATGGCCGCCTACGGCCCCCTGCCCCCCAGTTTCCTGACCGGAATGGACCGGATGCCAGATGAGATCGACCTGATCGCCATGGTTCTGGAAACCCTGCGCCAGACCCCGGATGCAGCCCGCGCGGCAAAGGCGCATGGCCATTTCCTGCAAATGATCGAACAAAACCGCCGGTTCTGGACGCTGGTTGAGGCTGAGACCGACGACAAACAGGAATGGCTGCCCAACACCCGCCAGCACTCTGGCACCGGCCTGCCGCTGCCCCCAGACACCGCAGCGCGGTGGCAGGCGGTGCTGGCCGATGCCGAGGCGCTGCTGACTGGCGAAAAGCTGATCCCCTATTGGCGGACGGGCGATCAGGGCGGGGTGAACCTCCAAAAGCTGTTTCTCGACCCTGCCCCGCAGGATCTTGCCGGTTGGATACAAGGCTGGTCCGCCCTGCCCTATCTGCAAAAGGGACCGCTGGTCACAGGCGACAATTGGGCGCAATTCGAAGCCATGCTCGCCGGCGATGCCATGCTGTTTGCCATTTGGCTGAATTGACCTGTCAAGCGACCATGGCGGCCGCGTGCCGTCATGGTTCGGCGCCGGTTCCACCCCGGTTCCGCCCTGTGCAAATCTGACAATTCCTCGCGCTTGCGCTAACTGTTATCACAAAATTTTTTCATGTGATCACAAATGTCACTTTTCCCGACGCACCGCGCAATTCCCGTTTTGAAAGTGCTTTATTTCATGGCATGACCGCCGAAATTCATCTGAAACGGGGGTTCTCCCATGAATATCCACGAATATCAGGCCAAGGCACTTCTGCGCAGCTATGGCATTCCGGTTTCCGACGGCCGCGCCGTGCTGAAAGCCGAAGAAGCCAAGACCGCCGCGGGCGAGTTGGATGGCCCGCTGTGGGTGGTCAAGGCGCAGATCCACGCAGGTGGGCGCGGCAAAGGCCATTTCGTGGAACCCGAAGCTGGCGAAAAGGGCGGCGTGCGTCTGGCCCGCTCTGTCGGTGAAGCCGCTGAATTTGCCCGTCAGATGCTGGGCCGCACGCTTGTCACCATTCAAACTGGCCCGGCGGGCAAGCAGGTCAACCGTATCTACATCGAAGACGGCAGCGACATCGACCGCGAGTTCTATCTGGCGCTGCTGATCGACCGGAAAACCAGCCGCATCTCGATCGTGTCCTCGACCGAAGGCGGCATGTCGATTGAAGACGTCGCCCATGACACGCCCGAAAAAATCCTGACCTTTGACATCGACCCGGCAACGGGCTTCCAAGACTTCCACGGCCGCCGCGTGGCCTTTGGTCTGGGTTTGGAAGGCGCACAGGTCAAGCAATGCGTCGGCATCGTCCGCAACCTGTACCGGCTGTTTGTCGACAAGGACATGGACATGCTGGAGATCAACCCCTTCTGCGTGCTGAAAGACGGCTCGCTGAAGCTGTTGGATGCCAAGATGGGCTTTGACGGCAATGCGCTGTATCGCCACCCCGACATTCTGGCGCTGAAGGACGAGACCGAGGAAGACCCCAAAGAACTCGCCGCATCGAAGTTCGACCTGAACTACATCGCTCTGGATGGCGAAATCGGTTGCATGGTGAACGGCGCGGGTCTGGCGATGGCCACCATGGACATCATCAAGCTTTACGGCGCGGAACCGGCGAACTTTTTGGACGTCGGCGGCGGCGCCACCAAGGAAAAGGTCACCGAGGCCTTCAAGATCATCACCTCTGACCCCAACGTCAAAGGCATTCTGGTCAATATCTTCGGCGGCATCATGCGCTGCGACGTCATCGCAGAAGGCGTGATTGCGGCGGTGAAAGAAGTCGGTCTGCAGGTTCCGCTGGTGGTCCGTCTGGAAGGCACCAACGTTGAACTTGGCAAAGAGATCATCCGCAATTCCGGTCTGAACGTCATCGCAGGCGACAACCTCGCCGATGCAGCGCAGAAGATCGTGAAAGCGGTCAAAGGCTAACCCGTGGGGCGGGGACAACCCCGCCTACGTTCCCACAAATGGCGGGGTGAACCCCGCCCTACGGAGAAAACAGATATGTCCGTTCTCGTTGACAAACACACCAAAGTCATCTGCCAAGGCTTCACCGGCAGCCAAGGCACCTTCCACTCCGAACAGGCGATTGCCTATGGCACGCAGATGGTCGGCGGCGTCACGCCCGGCAAGGGGGGCTCGACCCACCTGAACCTGCCGGTTTTTGATAGTGTGCATGAGGCCGTGGCGCGTACCGGCGCTGATGCATCCGTGATCTACGTTCCGCCGCCCTTCGCCGCGGATTCGATCCTTGAAGCCATCGACGCCGAAATCCCGCTGGTGGTCTGCATCACCGAAGGTATCCCGGTTCTGGACATGATGAAGGTCAAGCGCGCCCTCATCAATTCCAAGACCCGCCTGATTGGGCCGAACTGCCCCGGCATCATCACGCCCGACGCCTGCAAGATCGGCATCATGCCGGGCCACATCCACCGTCGCGGCTCGGTCGGTGTGGTGTCGCGTTCGGGTACGCTGACCTATGAAGCGGTGAAGCAAACCACCGATCTCGGCCTCGGCCAGTCGACCGCTGTCGGCATCGGCGGTGACCCGATCAAGGGCACCGAACATATCGACGTCTTGGAAATGTTCTTGGCCGACCCCGAAACCCACTCGATCATCATGATCGGCGAAATCGGCGGCTCTGCCGAAGAGGAAGCCGCAGAGTTTCTGGCCTCTGAAAAGAAAAAAGGCCGCTGGAAGCCCACCGCCGGTTTCATCGCGGGCCGCACCGCCCCGAAGGGCCGCCGCATGGGCCATGCTGGCGCCATCGTGGCAGGCGGCAAGGGTGATGCGGAATCGAAGATCGAAGCGATGAAATCCGCAGGCATCATCGTTGCCGACAGCCCCGCCCATCTGGGCGAGGCGGTAATGAAGGCCATCAAGGGATGATCCCGGCAGGGCACGCCAAAGTCGCCCTGCCAGCCAAGAGGCGGGTTGCCCGCCTCTTGGCCCTCTCCACCTGCTGTCAACCTTTGTGACCTAAAGCAGCGGGACTGCCCGCCGCGCCCCGATTCTGGCCCTCAAGGGAGGAACCCATGACCGAACAGACCACGAATTCCGCCTTCCACGCTGCCTCGTTCCTCAATGGGGCAAATGCCGATTACGTTGATCAGCTGGCCGCGCGTTACGCCGCGGATCCGGCCTCGGTCGATGCGCAATGGGCTGAGTTTTTCCGCGCCCTTGGCGACAGCGAGATGGACGCCAAGCGCGCCGCTGCAGGCCCGTCTTGGGCGCGCACCGATTGGCCGCCGCAGCCGGCGGACGACCTGACCGCCGCGCTGACCGGCGAATGGCCTGCCACGCCCGATGCCAAATCGGCTGGCAAAAAGATTGCCGAAAAAGCTGCTGAAAAGGGCGTCGCCCTGACCCAAGATCAGATCCAGCGCGCCGTGCTGGATTCGATCCGCGCCATCATGCTCATTCGCGCCTACCGGATCCGGGGCCATCTGGCCGCCGATCTTGACCCCTTGGGTATGGCGCCGAAAACCCCGCATCCGGAACTCGACCCAGCCTCTTATGGCTTTGCCGAGGCCGATATGGACCGCCCGATTTTCATCGACAACGTGCTCGGCCTTGAAACCGCCTCGATGCGCCAGATCGTCGAGATCGTGAAGCGCACCTATTGCGGCACCTTTGCCCTGCAATACATGCACATCTCGGACCCCGAGCAGGCAAGCTGGCTGAAAGAACGGATCGAAGGCTACGGCAAGGAAATCCAGTTCACCCGCGAAGGCCGCCGCGCCATCTTGAACAAGCTGGTCGAAGCCGAAGGCTATGAAAAGTTCCTGCATGTCAAATACATGGGGACCAAACGCTTTGGTCTGGATGGGGGCGAAGCGCTGATCCCGGCGATGGAAGCCATCATCAAGGTCGGTGGCGCACAGGGCGTGAAAGAAATCATCGTCGGCATGCCGCACCGGGGCCGGTTGAACATTCTCGCCAACGTGATGCAAAAGCCTTACAAGGCGATCTTCCACGAATTCCAAGGCGGCAGCTACAAGCCCGAAGACGTCGACGGCTCGGGCGACGTGAAATATCACCTTGGCGCCTCGTCAGACCGCACCTTTGACGGCAACACCGTTCACCTGTCGCTGACCGCCAACCCCAGCCACCTTGAGGCCGTGAACCCCGTGGTTCTGGGCAAGGTCCGCGCCAAACAAGACCAGTTTGGCGACAGCGCCGAACGGATTTCGGTGCTGCCGATCTTGCTGCATGGCGATGCCGCCTTTGCGGGCCAAGGCATCGTCGCTGAATGTTTCCAGCTTTCGGGCATCAAGGGCCACCGCACCGGCGGCTGTCTGCACATCGTGGTGAACAACCAAATCGGTTTCACCACCGCGCCGCATTTCTCGCGCACCTCGCCCTATCCGACCGACATCGCCCTGATGGTCGAAGCGCCGATCTTCCATGTGAACGGCGACGACCCCGAGGCTGTGGTGCATGCCGCCAAACTGGCCACCGAATACCGCCAGAAGTTCCACAAAGACGTCGTGCTGGACATCTTCTGCTACCGCCGCTTTGGTCACAACGAAGGCGACGAGCCGATGTTCACCAACCCGGCGATGTACAACCGCATCCGCAAGCAAAAGACCACGCTGCAGCTTTATACAGAGCGTCTGGTCAAAGACGGCCTGATCCCCGAAGGCGAAATCGAAGACATGAAGGCCGCCTTCCAAGCGCGCCTGAATGAAGAATTCGAAGCCGGCAAAGCCTATAAGCCCAACAAGGCCGACTGGTTGGATGGCCGCTGGAAGAACCTGCAAACCAAAGACCTTGAGAATTACGAACGCGGCGAAACCTGGGTCAAAGCTGACACCTTCGCCGACATCGGTGCCGCGCTCACCCGCGTGCCGGAAGGGTTCGACATCCACAAGACCGTGGCGCGCCAGTTGGAAGCCAAGAAAGACATGTTCGCCAAAGGCGAAGGGTTTGACTGGGCAACGGCCGAAGCGCTGGCTTTTGGGTCTTTGGCTGTCGAAGGCTTCCCGGTGCGTCTGGCAGGCCAAGATTGCACCCGCGGCACCTTCTCGCAGCGCCATTCGGGCTGGATCAACCAAATCACCGAAGAGCGTCACTATCCCTTGAACCACATCCGTGCGGGGCAAGCAAAATACGAAGTGATCGACTCGGCCCTGTCGGAATATGCGGTTCTGGGCTTTGAATACGGCTACTCGCTGGCTGAACCCAATGGCCTGACCGTTTGGGAAGCCCAGTTCGGCGATTTCGCCAACGGCGCGCAGATCATGTTCGACCAGTTCATCAACTCGTCTGAATCGAAATGGCTGCGGATGTCGGGCCTTGTGGTCTTGTTGCCGCACGGGTTCGAAGGCCAAGGGCCGGAACACTCCAGCGCCCGTCTGGAACGCTTCTTGCAGCTTTCGGCAGAAGAAAACTGGATCGTGGCGAATTGCACCACCCCGGCGAACTATTTCCACATCCTGCGCCGCCAGTTGCACCGCACCTTCCGCAAGCCGCTGATCATGATGACGCCGAAATCGCTGCTGCGTCACCCGATGGCGATCTCGCGGACCGAAGATTTCGTTGACGGCTCCACCTTCCACCGCGTGCTGTGGGATGATGCCGAAAAGGGCAACTCGAAGCTGACGCTGAAGGCCGACGACAAGATCAAGCGCGTCGTGCTGTGTTCGGGCAAGGTCTATTATGACCTTTTGGCCGAACGCGATGCGCGTGGCCAAGACGACACCTATCTGATGCGTCTGGAACAGATCTACCCGATGCCGACCAAGTCGCTGAAGGCGGAACTGTCGCGCTTCAAAGGGGCTGATTGGGTCTGGTGTCAGGAAGAGCCGAAGAACCAAGGCGCTTGGTCCTTTGTCGAGCCGGAACTGGAAGTCATCCTGACCGACATCGGCGCGAAGAAAACCCGCTTTGCCTATGCTGGCCGCAAGGCCTCTGCCTCGCCCGCCACGGGTCTGGCCAGCCGCCACAAGTTTGAACAGGAAACCCTCGTGAAGGAGGCTCTGGGCTGATCGCCCAGAGGATGGAGAAAATCATGACCGATGTTATGGTGCCCGCCCTGGGCGAAAGCGTATCCGAAGCCACCGTTTCGACCTGGTTCAAAAAGGTTGGCGACACGGTGAAACAGGACGAAATGCTGTGCGAGCTTGAAACCGATAAAGTCTCGGTCGAAGTGCCCTCACCCGTTGCAGGCGTGCTGACCGAAATTCTGGCCCCCGAAGGCACCACGGTGGACGCCAAGGCCCGTCTGGCCATCGTGGCCGAAGGGGCCGCTGGCGCTGCCCCCGCAGCACCCGCCGCCAAAGTCGAAGCACCGAAAGCCGCCCCGGCACCCGCCGCGAAAGACGTTGAAAACGCCCCGGCCGCCAAGAAAGCCATGGCCGAAGCCGGCCTTTCCGCCGATCAGGTCCAAGGCTCGGGCCGCGACGGCCGCGTGATGAAAGAAGACGTCGCCCGCGCCGCCGCTGCGGTGTCGGCAGCGGCCAGCGCCCAGCCTGCCCCGGCCGCCATTCCGCGTGCCCCCGTGCCCGCCGATGACGCCGCCCGCGAAGAGCGTGTGAAGATGACGCGCCTGCGCGCCACCATCGCCCGCCGCCTGAAAGACGCGCAGAACACCGCCGCCATGCTGACCACCTATAACGAGGTGGACATGTCGGGCATCATGGAACTGCGCAACACCTACAAAGACGCCTTTGAAAAGAAGCATGGCGTCAAGATGGGCTTCATGTCCTTCTTCGTGAAGGCCTGTACCCACGCGTTGAAAGAAGTGCCCGAGGTCAACGCCGAGATCGACGGTCAGGACATCGTCTATAAGAACTACGTCCACATGGGCGTTGCCGTCGGCACCCCGAACGGCCTTGTGGTTCCCGTGGTGCGCGATGCCGACCAGATGGGTTTTGCCGCCATCGAGAAAAAGATTTCCGAACTGGGTGTCCGCGCCCGGGACGGCAAACTGTCGATGGCAGAAATGCAGGGCGGCTCCTTCACCATCTCGAACGGTGGGGTCTATGGCTCGCTGATGTCCTCGCCGATCCTGAACCCGCCGCAGTCGGGGATCCTTGGCATGCACAAGATCCAAGACCGCCCGGTGGTGGTGAACGGGCAGATCGTCATCCGTCCGATGATGTATCTTGCACTCAGCTACGATCACCGCATCGTCGACGGCAAAGGCGCCGTGACCTTCCTCGTCCGCGTCAAAGAAGCGCTGGAAGACCCGCGCCGGTTGTTGATGGATCTGTGACGAGTCGGGCATCAGCCCGACCTACAGGCTGCGAAAACGCGTAGGGCGGGCTTATGCCCGCCTGCGCTCCTCACCCGCAAGGGATGTGACATGACGCCCGAACTCACCGCCCTCACGCTCGCCGCCCTGTTGCAGGTCGTGCAATATGCGCTCTTCGCCATTCCGGCCAACCGTGATCTTGGCGTGGGCTACACATCGTCGGCCCGGGATCGCGCACCGTCGCGGCAGCTTTCCGTTCTGTCGGGCCGCATGCAGCGCGCCTTCAACAACCATTTCGAAGGGCTGATCCTTTTCACCATCGCCGTACTGGTCGTGACCCTTTCGAGCCAGTCCACCCAAACCACCAAATTCGCCGCCTACAGCTATCTGGCCGCTCGCATCGCCTATGTCCCCGCCTATGCCTTTGGCTGGCGGCCTTGGCGTTCCGCAATCTGGTTCGTAGGCTTCCTCGCCACCTTCACGATGCTGGTTGCAGCCCTGATCTGACACCTTCAACGTGGTCTAAAATATCCTCTGGGGATCTTGAGGGGCGACGCGCCCCCGGGGTCCACCGCCAAAGAAAGGAACCATCATGGCAGACTTCGACGTCATCATCCTCGGCGCTGGCCCCGGCGGCTATGTGTCGGCCATCCGCTGCGCCCAACTGGGCCTGAACACCGCCGTGGTCGAAGGCCGCGACACCCTTGGCGGCACCTGCCTGAACGTCGGCTGCATCCCGTCAAAGGCGCTGCTCAATTCCACCCATCATCTGCACGAAGTCCATGAGAACTTTGAAAAGATGGGCCTGATGGGTGCCAACCCCACCGTCGATTGGGCCAAGATGCAGGCCTACAAGGCGGACGTTGTCGGCGGCAACACCAAGGGCATCGAGTTTCTGTTCAAAAAGAACAAAGTGACGTGGCTCAAGGGCTGGGGCTCTATCCCTGCCGCGGGTCAGGTCAAAGTTGGCGACGAGGTTCACACCGCAAAGGCCATCGTCATCGCGACCGGGTCCGAACCCTCCGCACTGCCGGGCGTCACGGTGGATGAAAAGACCGTCGTCACCTCGACCGGCGCGCTGGCCTTGCCCACGATCCCAAAGTCGATGGTGGTGATCGGTGCCGGCGTGATCGGACTTGAGATGGGGTCGGTCTATGCCCGTCTGGGGGCCGAGGTCACCGTGGTCGAATACCTTGACGCCATCACCCCCGGCATGGACGGCGAAGTGGCCAAAACCTTTGAACGCATCCTGAAAAAGCAGGGGCTAAAGTTCGTCATGGGCGCGGCCGTGCAAAAGGTCGAAGGCGGCAAGGTCAGCTACAAACTGCGCAAAAACGACAAAGAGGCCGAGATCGAGGCCGAGGTCGTTTTGGTCGCCACGGGTCGGCGCCCCTACACCGCCGGTCTGGGGTTGGAGGGCTTGGGCGTTGAAATGCTGCCGCGTGGGCAGATCAAGATCGACGATCATTTCCGCACCAATATCCCCGGCCTTTACGCCATCGGCGATGCCGTCCCCGGCCCGATGCTGGCGCACAAGGCCGAGGATGAAGGCATGGCCGTGGCCGAGATCATCGCGGGCAAGCATGGCCATGTGAATTACGCTGTTATCCCCGGCGTGATCTATACCACACCCGAAGTGGCCTCTGTCGGCGCCACCGAGGAACAGCTGAAAGAGGCTGGCCGCGCCTACAAGGTCGGGAAATTCCCCTTCATGGGCAATGCCCGTGCCAAGGCGGTGTTTCAGGCCGAGGGCTTTGTGAAACTGCTGGCCGATGCCGCCACCGACCGCATCCTTGGGGCCCATATCATCGGGCCGGGCGCAGGCGACCTGATCCATGAGGTCTGTGTGGCGATGGAGTTCGGCGCCAGCGCGCAGGATCTGGCGCTGACCTGCCACGCCCACCCGACCTATTCGGAAGCGGTGCGCGAGGCAGCACTGGCTTGCGGTGACGGCGCCATCCACGCCTGACCAGAGCGGGCACCCCAAACATGACAAAGGCCGCCCCTTGGGCGGCCTTTTTAGCACCAGCCTGCCCCGCGATAAGGGGCAGACGCGCGACGTTACAGCCCTTTGTGTGTGCCGTCGCAGAAAGACCCGTTCTTCGACTGCTTGCAGCCGCACAGATAGGCCGTCTTCGTCTCCTCTGCCGTCACCTTCAGCGGCACAAAGGCACCGCCCTTGTGGCTGCCATCACAAAACGGCTGATTCTTCGATTCGCCACAGGCACACCAGAAGTAGGTTTTCCCCGCCTCCATCTCCACCTTGTAAGGCGCTTTCTGGGCGATCTTCGGCACATCGGTCATGGCTTTCCCTTTCACGGAATGGCTGCCCGTGATGGTGCGCCATTCGCGGTACCGATCAAGCCCAGCCACTGTGCGGAAATGCCGCTATTACCCTGCGCCAAAGCACAAACGAAAACGACGCCCGAAGGCGTCGCTGTTCGAAGGCTGGTTGGTGGAGCCAGGGAGGATCGAACTCCCGACCTCTTGAATGCCATTCAATGCGGACTCTATACAAATCAAGCAGTTGTTGACGACTTTATAGATGGTCTTTACAACTTATTTTCGCGAAGAAATCAAGAGGACGCGCGCAGTGGACGACACATTACCCCCTGCAATCAAGTTGTATCGTGGTGTCTCGATCTACCGCGTTGCAGGTTCGCAGTTTTGGTATGTGCGGGTGTGGGACCGAGAACATCAGCGCTACATCGTCAAAAGTACGGGGGAATCTTCACCGATCAAAGCAAAAGCGGTCGCGCAAGCACATGCGCTGTCGATGGTGCGGCAGGAGCAGATGGTCGAGCGGGAATACACGTTCAAATTCTATGCATTGCGCTTGCTCAATCAGACCGCAAGCATGGCAGCAAAAGGCGAACGCAACCGCGGGTATGTAAAAGCACTGCATTGGGCGATTCAGAATGAAGATTGGGGTCTCATCCGCAAGTTGGGGATGAAGGACGTTCGCAAGATTTCCACCCGTGACTACCGCGATTACATCGACGACCTAACAGAGAAGCGACCCGAACTGTCGTCATCGACAAAGAACACGATCATGGCAGCGTTTCGTAACGTCATGAAGGTCGCACGCGAAGAAGGTGCGATTGACGTGGTTCCCGAAACACCACGGTCGAAACAACGCGACAACCCGCGACCATTCTTCCGTTTCCACCCCCTCGTTGCGAAGACAGATGATGCGTATCGCAAGGTGCGGGCAGCGGCAAAGAAGATGGCAAAGGATGGTGTCGTCATCCGCGGCATCCCAGTCACCGACGAACTCTATGATCTCATCTTGTTCGTCGTGAACTCCTTCGTTCGCCCGATCTCGTCCGAACTTTATGCGTTGAAGCATAGCGACGTGACGGTTGCCGACGATCCAAAACGTCTCATCCTGATCGTGCGTGACGGCAAGACGGGATTTCGGTCAGCAAACACGATGGAAGGGTGTGTCGGCATCTATCAGCGCATTTGCAAACGCTATCCCGATGCGGGACCTGACGATTACCTCTTCTTGCCGCAGTACCGAAACCGCGAGACAGCGGGAAAGATAATCCAACGACAGTTCAAGATGGCGATGGAATTGGCGGGTGTCGAAACGGACCATCACACGAATCAAAAGCACACCATCTACTCGTTGCGTCACACTGCGATCTGTATGCGGTTCATCCATTCGCACGGAGACATCAACGTGTTCAATTTGGCAAAGAATGCGGGAACCTCTGTCGATCAGATCGAACGCTTCTATGCGCGTCACTTGCCGCTGTCGCGGGAATTGGCGATGAACCTTCAGTCATTCGGAAGGAAATCGTGAGATGACGACTGCGCTGTCACTGTGGAACCGTTGGTGCGAAACACAGAACGTGCTGACCAATTCGGTTCCGCTGTTTGATTGCGACCACGACAACCGCGTCAGAACGCGCGTGATCGGCAACACTGCTCGTCGACCCATCCTCTGCCGTCATGCCGACATGGATGCGTTGATCGTCGCGCAGACTGATGTCTTGATCCACGATTGGCAATCAAAGCGACATGATTTCGACGGTCAGATCGGAAGAGCACACGTCTGAACTCCAGTCACCTTGTACTATCTCGTAT
>CALBSG010000170.1 GCA_937927675.1 uncultured Paracoccaceae bacterium
AGATCTACACAGGCGAAGACACTCTTTCCCTACACGACGCTCTTCCGATCTTTGTGGCCGAGTGCAATGCACAAGGCGTCATCATCGGCATGACCAACCGCTCGTTGCCGGGTCTGAACAACACGCTCTGCCTGTCGCCCGCGCTGATCGCGACGCCCGACGACATCGACGCCATCACCGGCGCCATCGACAAGGCACTGACCAAAGTCTTCGGCTGATTTCAGCGTGATTTCATAGAACACGCGCCCCTGAAGAAGGGGCGCGGGTATTCCATTTGTTTAGGGGCGCGCTGCCCCCCATCGCCCCCGGAGTATTTGGCAAGGCGCAAATCCTAAGGGCGGTTCTGTGCCTTTGCGCCTTTTGAAATCCTCCGAGCGGTGGCCCTGTGCTTGACAGCCGCGCGCCCATCGGCAGGATAGGTCCAGCCCTATCGGCGATTTGAGGCCAGAATGTCGATCCCGCCCGAAGCTTTCGTTCTGCCGCCCGCAACGCGTGGATCTTTGCAGCAGCGCATCCGGCAGATGGTGACCGAGGGTGTTTTGGCCGGTCGGTTCAGGGCAGGGCAGAAGATGCCCTCATCGCGCGGGCTGGCGCAGCATCTGGGCATCAGCCGGATTACGGTGACGCTGGCCTATGCGGAACTTGTCAGCTCGGATTATCTGACGGCGCGGGGGCGATCTGGCTATTATGTGTCAGATTCCGCCCCGCGCGCACCGGAGGTTCCCCTGCGTGCGCCCCGCGTCGAAAGCGCCGAGTTCCAGCGCCTGATCGCCGGGCGCTTTCAGGGGCTGGCCCAGATCGACCGCCCGGCCGATTGGGAGAGTTACCCGCACAACTTCATTTATGGTCAGGCCGATCCCAGCCTTTTTGACCATCAGAACTGGCGGCTTTGCGCGGTTCGCGCCCTTGGCCGTAAGGATTTTGCGGCGCTGACGCAGGATTATTATGACCGCGATGACCCTTTGCTGATCGAGCATGTCTTGCGCACCATTCTGCCCCGGCGTGGCATTGCGGCGGGCGAGGATGAGGTGCTGCTGACCATGGGCGCGCAGAACGGGCTGTGGATCACGGCGCAGGTGTTGCTTGGGCAGGGGCGGCGTGGGGCGATTGAAAATCCCGGCTATTCCGGCCTGCGGGGGATCTTGTCGGCCTCGGGGACCGAGACGGTGAACGTTGATATCGACGCCGACGGCTTACCCCCTGACGCCATTCCGAAACGCATTGATGCCGTGTTCACCACGGCAAGCCACCAATGCCCGACCAATGCCACCATGCCCTTGGAGCGGCGCTTGGCGCTGTTGGAGGCGGCCGGGCGCGAGGGCTTTGTCATCGTCGAGGATGACTATGAGTTTGAGATGTCCTTCCTGAAACCCGTCTCGCCGGCCTTGAAATCCTTGGATACCGAGGGGCGGGTGGTTTATGTCGGCTCGTTCTCGAAATCGGTGTTTCCGGGGATGCGGCTTGGTTACCTTGTCGGTCCGCCCTCTTTCATCAAGGCGGCCCGCGCCTTGCGACTGATGATGCTGCGCCACCCGCCGGGGCATATCCAGCGCACGATGGCCTATTTCCTGTCGCTTGGGCATTATGACAGTCTGATCAACCGGATGCGTAATGCCTATCGGCGGCGGCGGCAGGTGATGGAGGAGGCGATCATCGCCCATGGCCTGACGGTGGCTGGGCAGGGCGGATTTGGCGGATCGTCGTTCTGGATGAAGGCACCTGAGAGCGTGGATACCGAGGTTCTGGCCGAACGTCTGCGCGCCGAAGGGGTGCTTTTGGAGCCCGGGCGTGCGTTTTTTGATCCGGCCCGGCCGGTGCGTAACCACTACCGGCTGGCCTATTCGTCCTCGACGCCTGTGCGGATTCCGGAAGGTGTGGCCAAGATCGCCAGTGGCATTGCGCGCGGCCTTGGATAATGCGTTGAAATTAATGGAATAAAATATCCAGAACATGCTGCGTCGCAGCGTGAATTCTGGCACTATCAGGCCGAAATGACTGGCCCTAAGGCGGCGGGATTGCAGCCGCTACACACGGGGAGATCGCGGCCCGTACCATGGGCCGCTGCGCCATGACAGGAGTTCCGCCGATGAAAATGACCACTGAAGAAGCCTTTGTAAAAGTCTTGCAAATGCACGGGATCGAGCATGCCTTCGGCATCATCGGGTCCGCCTTCATGCCGATTTCTGATCTATTCCCCAAGGCGGGCATCCAGTTCTGGGACTGCGCGCACGAAGGGTCGGGCGGGATGATGGCCGATGGCTACACCCGCGTCACAGGCAAGATGTCGATGATGATCGCGCAGAACGGCCCCGGCATCACCAACTTTGTCACCGCTGTGAAGACCGCCTATTGGAACCACACCCCGCTGTTGCTGGTGACGCCGCAGGCTGCCAACAAGACCATCGGGCAGGGTGGCTTCCAAGAGGTGGAGCAGATGGCGCTCTTCAAGGACATGGTCTGCTATCAGGAAGAGGTGCGCGACCCCTCCCGCGTGGCCGAGGTTCTGAACCGGGTGATCTTGCAGGCCCGCCGTCAATCGGCGCCGGCCCAGATCAACTTCCCGCGCGATTTCTTCACGCAAGTCATTGATATTGATCTGCCTGCGGTGGTTGAATTCGAACGCCCCTCGGGTGGGGAAGAGGCGATGGCCCAGGCCGCGGCCCTGCTGTCGAGCGCCAAGTTCCCGGTCATTCTGAACGGCGCAGGCGTGGTGTTGGCCGGTGCTATTCCGGCCTCGATGGCGCTGGCAGAACGGCTCGATGCGCCGGTCTGCGTTGGCTATCAACACAATGACGCCTTCCCCGGTTCGCATCCGCTGTTTGCCGGTCCTTTGGGCTATAATGGCTCGAAGGCGGGGATGGAGTTGATCCAAAAGGCCGACGTTGTTCTGGCGCTTGGCACCCGGTTGAACCCGTTCTCGACCCTGCCGGGCTATGGGCTGGACTACTGGCCGAAGGACGCCAAGATCATTCAGGTGGACCTGAACCCCAACCGCATTGGTCTGACCAAGAAGGTCACTGTCGGTATCGTGGGGGATGCCAAAAAGGTCGCCGAAGGCATTCTTGCACGTTTGACCAAAACTGCGGGGGATGCGGGTCGTGCAGACCGTAAGGCGCTGATTGGGCAAAAGAAATCGGCATGGGCGCAGGCACTGGCGGGCATGGATCACGAAGATGATGATCCGGGCACCAGCTGGAACGAACGCGCCCGCGCCGCCAAGCCGGAATGGATGAGCCCCCGCATGGCGTGGCGCGCCATCACCGCGGCTCTGCCGCAGGATGTCATCACCTCGTCTGACATCGGCAACAACTGCGCCATCGGCAACGCCTACCCGACCTTTGAGCAGGGCCGTAAATATCTGGCACCGGGCCTGTTTGGGCCTTGCGGCTATGGCCTGCCCTCAATCATCGGGGCCAAGATCGGCTGCCCGGATACGCCCGTGGTTGGCTTTGCCGGCGACGGCGCCTTTGGTATCGCGGTGACGGAACTGACTGCGATTGGCCGCGAAGAATGGCCGGCGATCACCATGGTGGTGTTCCGCAACTACCAGTGGGGCGCGGAAAAGCGCAACTCGACGCTGTGGTATGATGATAACTTCGTCGGCACGGAACTGGACAACAACGTGACTTATGCTGGCATTGCAAAGGCTTGCGGGTTGCAGGGTGTTCAGGCCCGCACGATGGAGGAGCTGACGGCGGCCCTGCGTAAGGCGGTGGATGACCAGATGAACCACGGCAAGACCACCTTGATCGAGGCTTTGATCAACCAAGAGCTCGGCGAACCCTTCCGCCGGGATGCGATGAAAAAGCCGGTGGAAGTCGCGGGCATTTCCAAAGCTGACATGCGGCCGCAAAAAGCATGACATTGCCTTTTGACATCGGCCTTTGGGGCGCTGTGTGGATGGGGGCCGCCATTTTGGTGGCGGCCTTCGTTCGGGGATATTCGGGCTTTGGCTATTCGGCGATGGTGATTGCTGCTTCAAGTTTGGTCACCAACCCCTTGAATTTCGTGGCTGTTGTGGTGATTGCCGAGGCGGCGATGACCCTGCAGGCCTGGGGCGGGGTCGGGCCAGAGGTGGATTGGCGTCGTGTCAAATGGCTGGTGCTTGGGGCGATCTTTGGCTTGCCCTTGGGGCTTTGGGCGCTGACCGCGATCCCGGAGGATTGGGCGCGGGCGGTGATTTCGACCTATGTTCTGATCATGTGTCTGATCCTGCTTGCAGGTTGGCGGCTGGCGCAAGAGGTGGGTCGCAATGGCACGCTGGCCACGGGGCTTGTGTCGGGGCTGGCCAATGCGCCGGGCATGGGAGGCTTGCCGGTGGCGGCGTTTTTCGCCGCCCAGCCGATGGCGGCGGCGACCTTTCGGGCGACCTTGGTGGCCTATTTCCCGATCTTGGATATCTACTCGGCCCCGCTTTACTTCATGCATGGGCTGATCAGCTGGGATACACTTTGGGCCAGCCTTCTGGTCTTGCCGCTGACCTTTGTTGGCAATTGGTTGGGGGGGCGGCATTTCTTCAACACCGATCCGCAGGACTTCCGCCGTTTTGCCATTCTCTTGTTGGCGGGCCTTGCGGGCTTGGGTCTTGTGAAGGCGGTTCTCTAAATGCTTTTGGTGGTCAACGCCGGATCTTCCTCGCTGAAGCTTGCGGTGTTTGACGCTGCCCTTCACGAGGTGGCGCAGGCGCGGGCAGAGCGGATTGGCACCGGCGGTGCGGCAGATCACGTTCAGGCCTTAAGCGCGGGGTTGGCCGATATGGGCATTGCCGCGCGCGATCTGCGGGCGGCGGGGCATCGGGTTGTGCATGGCGGGGCAGAGTTGACCGCGCCGTGCCGGGTCACCGCAGCGGTTGAGGCAGGCATAGAGGCTTGTGCAACGCTGGCCCCTTTGCACAATCCCGCGAACCTGATGGGCATCCGGGCGCTTGGCCGCCTTGCCCCCGATCTGCCGCAATACGCCAGTTTTGATACCGCCTTTCACGCGACAAACCCGGTCTTGGCCACCACCTATGCCTTGCCTTTGACCGAACGGCAGCGCGGGCTGCGGCGCTATGGGTTCCATGGCCTGTCCTATGCCGCAATTGTACGAAAAGTGAAGGAAATGGCGCCAAATGCCCTGCCGGAGCGCCTTTTGGTGTTCCATTTGGGAAATGGTGCCTCGGCCTGCGCGATCCTGAGGGGGCACTCGGTCGCCAGCACCATGGGGTATTCGCCGCTTGACGGGCTGACCATGGGAACGCGGGGCGGCAGTCTTGATCCGGCTGTTGTGCTCGATCTGGCAGCCCGGCACGGGGTGCAGGGCGCGGCCCATATCCTGAACCGCGAAAGCGGGCTTTTGGGGCTGGGGGGGGCGGCGGATATGCGCGCACTGCGCGGGCTTGCCACGCCTGAGGCCAGCTTTGCCGTTGAACACTTTGCCTATTCCGCCATCCGCCACGCGGGCAGTCTGATCGCCGCGATGGGCGGGTTGGATGCCATTGTTTTCACGGGCGGCATCGGCGAGCATGATGCCGAGATGCGGTCCGCGATCCTGTCCGGTCTGGCTTGGGCGGGGGCAGATTTCGATGCAACTGCCAACCGGGCGCATGAATTATGTCTGCACAAAATCGGCGCACAAGTCGCAATCTGGCGCGTCACCGCGGATGAAGAACGCCAGATTGCACTGGAAGCGATGCAGGTCATTGCAAGCGAGGGGATATGACCCAGCCAAAGATCAATTTGTCGCCCAAGGTATCGGACGAGATCCGCCGCACCACCTGCTACATGTGCGCCTGCCGCTGCGGCATCAATGTGCATATGACCTCGGGCAAGGTCAGCTACATCGAAGGCAACCGCGACCATCCGATCAACAAGGGCGTGCTGTGTGCCAAAGGTGCCTCGGGCATCATGCAGGTCACGGCCCCCAGCCGCTTGCGTGCGCCGCTAAAGCGGGTGGGGCCGCGCGGATCCGGAGCCTTCGAGGAGATCAGTTGGGACGAGGCGCTGGATCTGGCGGTTTCGTGGATGAAACCCCTGCGCGACACCGCACCCGAGAAATTCGCCTTCTTTACCGGGCGCGATCAATCGCAATCGCTCACCGGTTGGTGGGCGCAGATGTTCGGCACGCCGAATTACGCCGCCCATGGCGGGTTTTGCTCGGTCAACATGGCGGCGGGCGGGATTTACACCATCGGCGGCGCTTTTTGGGAATTCGGCCAGCCCGACTGGGACCGTACCAAGCTTTTCGTGCTGTTCGGCGTGGCCGAAGATCATGACAGCAACCCGATCAAGATTGGGCTTGGCAAGCTGAAGGCGCGCGGCGGGCGGGTGATCGGCGTGAACCCGATCCGGTCTGGCTATAATGCGGTGGCCGATGAGTGGTTCGGCATCACACCCGGCACCGATGGGCTGTTGATCCTGTCCCTCATCCACTGTCTGCTGGAAGCGGGCAAAGTGGACCTGAGCTACCTTGCCCAGTTCACCAACGCGCCTTTGCTGGTGGTGGAAAAAGGCCCGGACAAGGGCATGATCCTGAAGAATGCCGAAAGCCAGCCTTTCGTGATTGACCGCCGCACCGGCCAACCCGCCCCGTGGGATGGCAAGGGCGTGGAGCCGGACCTTGGGGCCAAATACAAGGGCAACCGCACGGTGTTTCAGCATATGGCCGAGCGCTATCTGTCGCCCGACTATGCGCCCGAGGCGGTGGCCGCGCGTTGCGGCATCCCCGCGGCCCGCATCCGCAGTCTTGCCGCCGAACTGGCGCGGGTGGCCTTTGATGAGGCATTTGAACTGCCGCAGGAATGGACTGACTTCCGAGGGAACCATCACAGCTCCATGCCGGGCCGCCCGGTCAGCTTCCACGCCATGCGTGGGATTTCGGCCCATTCCAACGGCTTCCAGACCGCCCGCGCCCTGCATCTGTTGCAGATCGTGCTTGGCACGGTCGAGGTGCCGGGGGGCTATCGTCTGAAGCCGCCCTATCCGAAACCCGTAGAGGCGCACCCGACACCGCATGCGATTGCGACGGCGGGCAAGCCCTTGCCCGGCCCGCATCTGGGCTATGTGCGCGGGCCGGACCAATTGGCGGTGGATGCCGCGGGCAATCCCCTGCGCATCGACAAGGCGTTCTCCTGGGAAAACCCGTTCTCGGCCCATGGGCTGATGCACATGCTGATCCCCAATGCCCATGCGGGCGACCCCTACCGCATCGACACGCTGTTTTTGTACATGGCGAACATGGCGTGGAACTCGTCGATGAACACGTCGCGCGTGATGGAGATGCTGACCGACAAGGGGCCGGATGGGGAATATGTCATCCCGCGCATCATCTATTCCGATGCCTATGCTTCCGAGATGGTCGCCTATGCCGATCTGATCTTGCCCGACACCACCTATCTGGAACGGCACGATTGCATCAGTCTGTTGGATCGTCCGATCTCTGAGCCCGATGCGGCAGGCGACAGCATCCGCTGGCCGGTGGTGGAGCCGGACCGAGATGTGCGCTGCTTCCAGACCGTGCTTTTGGATCTTGGCGCGCGACTGGGCCTGCCCGGCATGGTGAACGACGATGGCAGCCCAAAGTTCGCCGATTACGCCGATTATATCACCAACCATCAGCGCCGCCCCGGTGTCGGCCCGCTGATCGGCTGGCGCGGTGACGGCAGCGAGGAGGGGCGCGGCGCGCCGAACCCCGAACAGCTTGATCGCTATATCGAAAACGGCGGGTTCTATCAGGCCCATGTGCCCGACGAGGCGGCGTTCTACAAACCGTGGAACGCGGCCTATCAGGATTGGGCGGTGAAGATCGGGCTTTACGAGACCCCGCAACCCTATCTGTTTTCGATCTGGTCCGAACCGATGCGCCGCTTTCAGGCGGCGGCCGAGGGGATTGGCCCCATCCAGCCGCCCGATCATCTGCGGGCGCGCTTGAAGCAGGCGATGGACCCACTGCCCAGCTGGTATCCGCCCTTTGGGGATGAGGAGGCGACGGGCTGGGGCTATCCCTTGCATGCGCTGACCCAGCGTCCGATGGACATGTATCACAGCTGGGGCACGCAGAACGCGTGGCTGCGCCAAATCCGCGGCACCAATTACCTTTATCTGCCAACCGATGTCTGGCAGGAGCATGGTTTCGCCGAGGGGGACTATGCGCGTGTCATCTCGCCCAATGGCGGCATCACGGTGCCTGTCGCGCATATGGCCGCGCTGAACCCCCGCACGATCTGGACATGGAACGCCATCGGCAAGCGCAAGGGCGCTTGGGCGCTGGACGACGGTGCCAGCGAAGCGACGACCGGGTTCTTGTTGAACCACCTCATTTCGGAATGTCTGCCGGCCAAGGGCGACGGGCCTCGCTTGTCAAACTCTGACCCGGTGACGGGGCAGGCAGCTTGGTTTGATCTGCGGGTCAGAATCGAAAAGGTCGGGCCAAAGACGCAGTCGGAACCGGCCTTTGATCCGATCCCGCGTGTGGTGCCACCGGGCGAGGCGCGTGCCGCACCCTCCTCGGGCGCCTTTGGCTCCTCGTCAGAGAGCGCGCGAGGAGCGACGACGCGTAGCGGGGGAACAAAAGAATGACCTGTCTTCCAGCCAAGACCGACAAGAAACTGGGCCTCGCCATCGACCTTGATACCTGCGTGGGCTGCAATGCCTGCGTGACGGCCTGCAAGGGGTGGAACGATCAGGGCTATGGCGCGCCCCTGTCGGATCAGAACCCCTATGGGGCCGATCCGTCTGGAACCTTCCTGAACCGAGTTCACAGCTATCAGGTGCAAGCCGTTGATACAGCGGCAGTAATCGTGAATCTTCCTCGGTCTTGCCTGCATTGCGAGGTGGCCCCTTGCGTTACCGTTTGCCCGACCGGGGCCAGCTATAAGCGGGTGGAAGACGGGATCGTTCTGGTCAATGAAGATGCCTGTATCGGGTGTGGCCTTTGCGCTTGGGCTTGTCCCTACGGCGCGCGGGAGTTGGACGCGGCGGCAGGGGTGATGAAGAAATGCACGCTCTGCGTTGACCGCATCTACAATGAAAACCTGCCGGAGGAGGACCGTGAGCCAGCTTGCGTGCGGACATGCCCCACCGGTGCGCGGCATTTCGGTGATTTCGCCGACCCCGAAAGCAAGGTCAGTCAGCTGTCGCGCGCGCGGGGCGGGGTTGAACTGATGCCCGAGATGGGCACCAAACCGGTCAACCGCTATCTGCCGCCGCGCCCGAAAGACACGTTGCAGGCCAGTCCGCTCGCGCCGCTGTTGGATATCAAGGCCACGGGTTTTGCCGGTTGGCTGGACAAGATGTTGGGAAAAATCTGATGCATCCTGCCCCTTCCGTTCTGGTCTTTACCGTGCTGTCCGGTCTTGGTTTCGGCACTTTGGCCTTTCTGGCGTTATTTGCACATCTGTACGGTTTGCCTGCTTTGCTGCTTTGGGGGCTGGGCTATGGCTTTGCCATCGTCGGGCTATTGGCCTCGACCTTCCATCTGGGACACCCAGAGCGCGCGTGGCGGGCCTTTAGCCAATGGCGCACAAGCTGGCTAAGCCGTGAGGGGATTGCGGCGGTCGCGACGCTGACCGTTCTGGCCCCGGTCGCGCTGTCGGATTGGCTGGAGCTTGGCTGGAGCCGCGCCCCCGCAACTCTGGGGGCCGCTTTGGCGCTGGTGACCATTGGCACCACCTCGATGATTTACACCCAGTTGAAAACCGTGCCGCGCTGGAACCATTGGACGACCCCGGTGCAGTTCTTTGCCTTTGCTTTGGCCGGGGGGGCAATGCTGACCGGGCAGGGGATTGCGCCGCTAATGCTCGCGCTGCTTGCCCTCGCCGTGATGGCGCATTGGCAGTACGGCGATCGCCGCTTTGCCGAGGTGGGGGCCAGCATGGGCAGCGCCACGGGGCTGGGGGCCTTGGGCAAGGTTTCGGTCTTTGATCCGGCCCATACGGCGGGCAACTATCTGATGCGCGAAATGATTTTCGTGGTGGGGCGCAAACATGCCGCCAAACTTCGGGTGATCGCGCTGGTGCTGGCCTGTGTGATCCCGGCTTTGATCTTGGTGGTGTCTGCGCATCCCGTCGCCATCGGGGCGGCTGTGATGATCCATCTGATCGGGGCCTTTGCGGCCCGCTGGCTGTTCTTTGCCGAGGCCGAACATGTCGTGGGGCTTTATTATGGCAAGCGATAGCGCGCGTCTGGTTCATCCGCGCTTGACGCACGCACGCTCTAATACGTCAGCAAAAGCCGGTCTGTGACCTCTTCGGTCTCTAGTGTCTGCCCTGCCATCTGAAAGCGGCGCAGCATTGAACGGCCGAGGCTGAGACGGATCTCACGGGCAAAAAGCCCCGGCGGCAAGTCAAGATCAAGCAGCGTCCTGCTGGATTTCTTGCTGCCATCCAGGGAAAGGGCGACATGCACCCCCCGCGCCTTGGCCCGCGCAATGGCCTCGAAAAGGTCAGGCAGGTGAAAGGCTTGGGCGCCGTAAAGGATGGTCTGGGAAAAGCTGTAAGGCGGGTCGCAATAGATCAGATCGCCGGGGGCCGCCCGCTCCATTGCCTCGCGGTAATCCATCTGCGCGAACTCAGCGCCGCGCATCCGGGGGCGCCAAAGATCGACGCGCCGGGCAAAGGCGGCAGGTGGCATGACAGGATGGCTGCCGCAGGGCGTCGACATATAGCCGTTCGACTTGCGAAACCTCACCACGCCGCCATAGCAGGCGCGGCACAGAAACAGGAAATCGGCCCCGTTCGGCGCGGCATTGAACCGGGCCTTGATCGTCTCATAGACCGTGACCCGATTCCCTGCCTGAAACTGTGTCCAGCGAGTGGCATACCAGTCTTTCAACAGGTCAGGATTGGACGAAAGCGTTTGCCAAATCTCGATCAGGGGGGCGTAAATGTCAGTGCCGCGCGCCCGCTCTGGCGCCAGAACCGCCATGACCCCGGCCGCGCCCAGAAAGGGTTCGTGATAGGTCCCAAAATGCAGCGGGAAATGCGCGATGATCTGGTGCGCGATCTTCTGCTTGCTGCCGATCCATTTCAGAAGCTGAGTCTTGAAGGGGTGCGGGGCGGGGTAAAATTCTTCCTGAGCCATGCCGCGGAGATCGCTTCCATCTGAAAGAGGTTAACCAAATTTTGCATATACATGGTTCAGTTAAGCGCAGTTGCCAAGCGGCGGCTGCTAAACTTTGCAAACTTTTGATGTCTGTGAAGGGCCTAGATTCTGGCAGATGTGTTTGCCAATCGGCCCTAGAGGTTTAGAGGGAAGATTGGCTCCGGCGGTAGGGATCGAACCTACGGCCAGCTGATTAACAGTCAGCTGCTCTACCGCTGAGCTACGCCGGAACACGAGGGGGTCTATAGCAATGGAGTTTTCTGGCGGCAAGGGGGATTGCGACGGAAATCTGGAAAAACTTTGCGCCGGGTCAGGGCGCGGTGAACCGGGTCTGTGCGGTGATCTCCCCTTCGGGGATGGCAAGGTTTCTTGTCGTCAGATCAATAAGATGGGCCAGGACATTGCGGGCCGCAGCCGGAAGAAGCGCCGGGGCGGTGTCTGTGTAAAGCCGCGCGGCCAATTCGGTCGCGGTTCCGGGGGTTTGGGCCAGGGTGGAGCGGATCTGCGCTTCGCGCGCCCGGCGGTGGGTGGCAAGTTCACTCAGGCGTTGCGCGACATCGTCCACGGCCGGGCCATGGCCGGGCAGCATCTGGCGCCAGCCCCGTGCGGCCAGCTTTTCCAGCGAGGCCATATAGGCGCCCATATCGCCATCGGGCGGCGAGACGAGCGTTGTGGCCCAGCCCATGGCATGATCCCCGGAAAAGAGTTGCCCGTCGCAGGCAAAGGCCAGATGCCCGCCCATATGGCCGGGGGTGTGGATCGTTTCGATCTCCAGCCCGCCAAGTGTCAGAACCTGCCCATCGGCCAGCCGATGGTTGGGGGCAAAGGTAGAATCAATCCCTTCACCGCCGCCGCGCAGCCCTTGGTCGGCAAGACGCTGCATCAGGGCAGAGCGGCCCTCCTCGGCGCGACCAAAGGCATAGACGGGCGCGCCCGTCGCTTGGGCCAGACGCGGCACCAGCGCAGAGTGGTCCAGATGGGCATGGGTGACGAGAATCGCGGCAATTTCTTCGCCGGGGTCCAGCGCCGCCAGCAGGGCGGCAAGATGGTTCGCATCATCTGGGCCGGGGTCGATCACCGCCACCTGACCTTGGCCCAAGAGCCAACTGTTGGTGCCGGTGCCAGTCATCGCCGAGGGGTTGGCCGCCCTGACATGCCTTAGCCGACCCATTCCCGGCCCTTTCTTCTTATGTCTCGAGCCGCTAGTCTTAGCGCCATGCGCCTCTCGCTCAAGCCCCTTCTGCCCCGTGGCCTTTTTGGCCGCGCCGCCCTGATCCTTGTGGTTCCGGTTGTGGCCATTCAGTTGATCGTTTCGGTGGTGTTCATCCAGCGCCATTTTGAAGGGGTGACGCGGCAGATGACCACCTCGGTGCAGATCGAGATCAGCCATCTGCTGCAGCGGGTGAATGAGGCCCCCGATCTCGACACCGCGCGGGCCGAGGCGGCTGTCTTGGGCAAGGCGTTGGAGTTGAACATCGTTTTGCCCGAGATCCATGCGCCCAAAACAGACATCCGCGAAGCGTTGGACTGGTCGGGGCGCGAGGTGATTCTGACCCTGCGCGACAATATCCCCGCGTTGATCGCCGCCGATCTCATCTCGGGTGACCGGGCGGTGCGGGTCTGGTTCCAGACCGGCTATGGGCCAATGCGGGTGGAATTGGACCGGCGGCGGCTTTCGGCGTCGAACCCGCATCAATTGTTGGTGCTGATGGTCTTTGCGTCGATCCTGATGACCGGGGTGGCTTATGTCTTCCTGCGCAACCAGTTGACCCCGATTGCCCGCATGGCGCGCGCGGCCGAGGCCTTTGGCAAGGGCGAGGTCTTGCCCTTCCGCCCGCGCGGCGCGACCGAGGTGCGGGCGGCGGGGCAGGCCTTCCTTGACATGCGGCTCAGAATCGAGCGGCAGATCGAGGCGCGGACCCAGATGCTGTCGGGTGTCAGCCACGACCTGCGCACGCCTTTGACGCGGCTGAAGCTGGGGCTGGCCTTCTTGCCCGAGGATGACGAGGTCGAGGCGCTGAAGCGTGACGTTCAGCAGATGGAGCGGATGGTGGACGAGTTTTTGTCCTTTGCCCGCGGCGATGCGATGGAGGCTGCCGAGGAGATGGATCCCGCAGCCCTTCTGGAACAGGTGGTTGCCGATGCGGCGCGGGCCGGGCAGGCGGTGACCTTGGGCGCGATGGATTGGCCGGGGGGCACCATGCGGCTGCGCCCGCAGGCGGTGCGGCGGGCCTTGGAGAATCTTTTGGGCAATGCCGCGCGGCATGGCACGCGGGCCTTGGTCAGTTTGACGGCCAGTGACCGGCTGGTGCGGATGGTGGTCGAGGATGATGGCCCCGGTATCCCGGAACCCGCGCGCGAAGCCGCGATGGAGCCGTTCCGGCGGCTGGATACCGCCCGCGATCCGAACCGCGGGGGCGGGGTGGGGTTAGGCTTGGCGATTGCCGCCGATGTGGCGCGCAACCATGGGGGCGCGCTGCGTTTGGGCGAGAGCGAGGCTTTGGGCGGGCTGCGGGCCGAGCTGTCGCTGGCGCGTTAACCGCGTCATAGCGACAGGGTATTGCCCATGGCATCCACCACGGGGCCGGCGGCGGCGCGGGCGTCTTCGGCGTCATGGGTGACAAGGATCACCGGCAAGGTGGCCGCCAGTTCAAACACCAAGGCGCGGATCTGCGCGCGCAAGGCTTGGTCAAGCCGCGAAAACGGTTCGTCCAGCAGCAGGGCTTCGGGGGCGGCCAACAGTGTGCGCGCCAGCGCCACCCGTGCCCTTTGCCCCCCTGACAGGGTTGCAGGATCGCGGGGGCCCAACCCGGCAAGGCCGATTCTGTCCAGCATGGCATGAATGTGGGCGCGGCGTTCGGCTTTGCCGATACCCGGTGTCAGGCCAAAGCCAAGGTTCTGTTCCACCGATAAATGCGGAAACAGCACATCGTCTTGATACAAAAGGCCAATGCGGCGGTCTTGTGTCGGCAGATCCATCACCGCGCGCCCATTCAATGTGACGCTGCCTGTCGTGCTGAACCCCGGCGGCAGGGCGCCGATCAGCGCAGCCAGCAGCGTTGATTTGCCGCTGCCCGATGGCCCCATCACGGTCAGCACCTGACCGGGCGGGATATGGCCATGCAGCCGCGCCAGCGCCGCGCCCTGATGGTGGATGGTCAGGTTGTCGATCTTCAAGCCTGTCATGCCGGCCCCCTTTCGGCCAGCATGCCCCGGCGGTTGGCAAAGGCAAGCCGTGGCAGCGCCAGTGCCAGCCCGAACCCCATCGCAGGCAGCGCCATCTGCATCAGCGCGACCGCACCGATCAGGCGGCGGTTGCCGCCGGAGGCAAGGGCGACCGCCTCGGTCGTCAGCGTCTCAACCCGACCGCCCCCCAGCATCAGCGAGGGCAGGTATTGCCCAACCGACACGGCGACACCAACAGCGAGCGCGGTCAGCACCGGGGCCAGCAGCATCGGCAGGCGCAGGTGCCAAAAGATGCGGGCAGGCGAAACGCCCATCGCCGCTGCCGTCAGCCCGATGCGGGCGTCCCAAGCGCGATAGGCCGGTGCCAGCGACAGCCAGACATAGGGCAGCACAAACACCAGATGCGCTGCGGCAACGGTGGCCGCATTGCCCTTGGCCCCCAGCGTCAATGCCAGAATCTGCAGCCCCGGCAAAAAGGCGATCTGCGGCAGGATCAGCGGCAGATAGATCAGCGGCTCCAACCGCAGGGGGCGGGTGCTGCGGGCCTCTGCCTCCAGCGTGGCAAGGGTCAGGCCAAGGGCGGCAAGGCTGGCGGCAAGGGCAATGCCAAGGGTGGTCAGGCTGGTCGCGGTCAAGTCCGGTGCCGCCTTTGCCCAAGTCTTGAGGGTCAGGCTGTCGGGCAGCGCGTCGGGAAACTGCCACAGACCCGCAAAGGACCAGACCACCAACCCTGCAAGTCCGGTGCCAAGGCCAAGGGCGATCAAGAGGGCAAGGCTGCGGGCCAGCGTCGAGAGAGGGGCGTCCAGCGCCCGGCCGCGCCGTCCGCGCAGGGCAAGGGCGGGGATCAGTGGGGCAGTCAGATGTTCGACCAGCCGCCACAGCGCCATCGCGGCGCCGACCAGCGCCAGTTGCACCACTGCCCCGGCGGCTGCGGTGGGCAGATGATCCAGACCCGGTGCTGCCATCCATGCGGTGATTTGCACAGCCAGCGTCGAGGGCAGCGACGGCCCAAGGATCAAGGCCATATCGACATTGGTCATGCCATAGGCCAGCACGGCAAACACGGGCAGGCGCAGCCGGGCATAAAGCGGCGGCAGGGTGGTCAGGACAAAGCCCATGGCGCGGCCATAGCCAAGGCTTGCGGCAATCGCGGCGCGCCGGGGGGCGTCGGTCTGCGGCAGGGCAGCAAGCGCCATCAGCAGAAGGAAGGGCACCTCCTTGGCCACCAGCCCCGCCGTCAGGGCAAGGCCCCCGGGGTCATTCAGAATCATGAGATCGGGCGGATCGCTCCACCCCGTGGCCCAAGGCGACAGCGCCCGCGCGATCCAGCCAGAGGGTGCGATGAGGAACGCGAGCCCCAGCGCCGCAGCGGCATGGGGCAGGGCCAGAAGCGGCGACAAGAGATGCCGGAACGTCGCAAAACCCCGGGTGCCGCCAAGACAGCC
>CALBSG010000171.1 GCA_937927675.1 uncultured Paracoccaceae bacterium
GGTGGACCCGCTCGACTCGACCTCGCGTCTTCTGGACCCGTCGGTCATCGGCGAAGAGCACTACAACGTCGCGCGTTCGGTGCAGGGTATCCTTCAGCGCTACAAGTCGCTGCAGGACATCATCGCCATCCTTGGCATGGACGAACTGAGCGAAGAAGACAAACTGACCGTGGCTCGTGCGCGTAAGATCCAGCGCTTCCTGTCGCAGCCCTTCGACGTGGCAAAGGTCTTCACCGGTTCGGACGGCGTTCAGGTTCCGCTGGATGTCACCATCTCCTCGTTCAAGGCGGTTGTGGCTGGCGAATATGACCACCTGCCGGAAGCGGCCTTCTACATGGTTGGCGGCATCGACGAAGTGATCGCCAAGGCCCAGAAGCTCGCCGCGGCAGCGGCGTAAGGGGGCATCATGGCAGCCACCCTGCAATTCGACCTCGTCTCGCCCGAGCGGAAGCTTGCTTCCGTTCAGGCGACCGAGGTGCAGATCCCCGGGGCCGATGGCGACCTGACGGCGATGGAGGGGCATGCCCCCACCATCACCACGCTGCGCCCCGGCATCCTGAAGTCGATCTCGACCGAGGGCACCAAAGCCTACGTCGTGACCGGCGGCTTCGCTGAGATCTCCGCCTCGGGCGTTTCGGTTTTGGCCGAGCGTGCCGTTCCGGTTGAAGAAGCGACCGCAGAGCTGATGGATCAGCTGATTGCCGACGCGACCCAAGCATCGGCGGTCGCCGCAGACAAGGACGCCGCCGACAAGGCGATGGCCGATCTCGTGGCGCTGCGCGCAGCAGTCAACCTCTAAGCTTTGACCAAGTTTGCAAAAGGCCCCGGTTTTCCGGGGCCTTTTCCTTTGTTGACCCATTCTTGCCAAAATTGTCTAGTATTCGGCCTTTAACGAAGGGAATTGCGATGAAACGCCTTACATCAGGCTCCGTTGGCATCCAGCAAGGCAGCCGCGTGCTGTTTTCGGATTATGCCGATGGCGGCGTGATGTGGACTGGCGAAGGCGAACGCGAAAGCCGCCATGTGATTTCGTTCAAGGAACCCTTTTCCGCGACGCCTTCGGTGATGGTGTCGATTTCGATGTGGGACACCGACCACGCCCACAACGCGCGCGCGGATTTGACCGCGGAAAAGATCACCGCCAAGGGGTTTCACATCGTGTTCCGCACATGGGCAGACACACGGGTCGCCCGCATCCGTGCGGATTGGCTGGCGATTGGTCCGGTCAAGGATGATGATGATTGGGATGTGGTCTAACGCCGTAGGGCAGGCTTTCGCCCGTCCTACGGCTGATGCGGCTTACCCCCGCGGGTAGAAGCCTTCGTAGATCGGGGTCAGCGTATCGGTTTCAAACAGCGACGACACCGACATGCCGCCCCAGATGTTCAGGATGGCTTGGGCAAACATCGGCGCAGTCGGCACGATGCGGATGTTGGGGCAGTTCTTCACCGCTTCGGTCGGCTCGATGGAATCGGTGATCACCAGCGATTTCATCACCGAATTCGTGACCCGCTCCACCGCCGGGCCGGACAGCACGCCGTGGGTGATATAGGAATGGACCTCGGTCGCGCCGTTTTCCAACAGCACTTCGGCGGCCTTGCACAGCGTTCCGGCCGTGTCGCAGATGTCATCGACGATGATGCACTTCTTGCCCGTCACATCGCCAATCACCGTCATGCCGGCCACTTCGCCAGCCTTTTCGCGACGCTTGTCGACGATGGCCAAGGGCGCGTTGATCCGCTTGGCAAGTTCGCGCGCGCGCGCCACACCGCCAACGTCGGGCGAGACGACCATCAGGTCCTGCATCTGGCCTTTGAAGTTGTGCTCGATGTCCAAGGCGAAGATGGGCGAGGCGTACAGGTTGTCCACCGGAATGTCGAAGAAGCCCTGGATCTGCGCGGCGTGCAGGTCCAGCGTCAGCACGCGGTCAACGCCTGCTTCGGTCAGCAGGTTCGCCACCAGCTTCGCGGAAATCGGCGTGCGGGCCTTGGCGCGGCGATCTTGGCGGGCATAGCCGAAATAGGGGATTACGGCGGTGATGCGATCAGCCGAAGAGCGGCGCAGCGCGTCGCACATGATCAGCAGTTCCATCAGGTTGTCATTCGCCGGGCGCGAGGTCGGCTGGATGATATACATATCCTCGCCGCGGACGTTCTCAAACACTTCGACAAAGACTTCGCCGTCGTTGAACCGCTCCACCCGGGCGTCCACCAGATTGACGCTCATCCCCCGGTGCATCGACATCCGCCGCGCAATGCCCTTGGCGAGCGAGAGGTTGGCATTGCCCGAGATGAGCTTCGGTTCGTTGATCGGCGGCATGGGGCACCTTGGGCTTTGGGAATCGGGACGTTGACACCGCTTATCACCCAGATAGGCTTTGGGAAAGTTCACCGAAGTGGGGGAAAGCGCAAATGGCGCAGATTGATTACTATCTTGCGGTGCAATCGCCCTATGTCTACCTCGCAGGAACCCGCCCGGCCGAGATTGCCGCCCGTCATGGGGCAAAGCTTGTCTATAAACCGCTGGATCCCGCGCAGCTTTTTTCGCGGACCGGCGGCAAGGTTCGCGCCGAACGGCATCCGTCTCGCAATGACTATGCCACGCAAGACCGGGTGCGGCAGGCCAAGAAACTGGGCTTGAAACTGGATGTCGAACCGCTGTTTCGTGCGGCCAATGCCGCACCCGCTGCCTATGCGGTGATTGCGGCGCAGGCGGCGGGGGGCGGCGATCTGGCTGGTCTTGTCGCGGCCTTGTCGCGCGCCATGTGGGCCGAAGGACGCGATATTTCTGACGATGACACCCTGCGCCCGCTTTTGGTGGCCCACGGATTTGACGCCAATGTGGCCGATCGGGGCATGCTGATGGCGGCGGAAACCTATGCTGCCAATCTGGAGGAGGCCGTCTCGCGCGGGGTCTTTGGGGTGCCGTTCTTTGTGGTGGATGACCAGAAATTCTGGGGGCAAGATCGGTTGGACGATCTGGACCTTTATCTTGCGGGAAAGCTTTGAATGACTGTTTCGCTTCCTCCGCACCGCCACTGGGATCGTGGCGGAAAACGCCCGCTTTTGGCGCTGCATTGCAGCTTGGCCCATGCCGGGGCCTATTCAGGTCTGGCGGCTGCGCTGCATGGGGTGACGCTGACGGCGCTGGATTTTATTGGCCATGGCAAGGCGCGTGACTGGGACGGGGTGGAGGATTACCACAGCGCAGCAACCGCCGAGGCCGTCGCCTTGGCCGAAAGCCTGTCGGCCGGAAAACCACTTGATCTGATCGGCCATTCCTTTGGCGGCACGGTTGCGCTGCGCATCGCGGCCACCCGGCCCGACCTTGTGCGCTCGCTGACATTGATTGAGCCGGTGTTCTTTGCCGCCGCCCGCGCCGCGCAAGACCCCGATTGGGATGGGTTTATTGCTGATCATCGCAGCTTTGGTGCGCTTGTGGCCTCTGGCGACCGGGTTGAGGCGGCGCGGCAATTCCATGCCATCTGGGGCGGGGGGGAGCCGTTCGATGCGCTTCCTGCGCGGATGCAAAGTTACATGGCCGAACGTATCCACCTGATCACGGCGCCTTGGCCAATGGTGCTGGACGATAGCCCCGGTCTTTTGGCACCGGGCCGACTGGAGGGTATTCGCGTTCCCGTCCTGCTGGTCGAAGGCAACTTGTCGCCGCCCATCGTCGGGGCGGTCAATCGCGCATTGGCGCGGCGGTTGCCGCATGCCAGCCGCATGACCGTGCCTGAGGCGGGGCATATGTTGCCGATCAGCCATCCGGCGCAGCTTGCCGCGCTGATGACCGCGCATCTGGCGGCCAGCTAGGCAGGGGCCTTAGCGCGGATCTCGCAAGGTAGACAGGAATTCATCCACTTCGCGCTCTGTGGTGGACCAACTGGCCACGAGCCGCGCGCGTTCGCGTCCCATCGGGGCTGGGAAGGGGTAATAGGCCGCACCTGCGGTCTCAAGCTTGGCATGGATACCCTCCGCCCATTCGGGGAACAGGATATTCGCCTCAACCGGATGGACGAGATCAACCTCTGGCATCTGGGCCAGCCCACGCGCCAGTCGCGCGGCCATGGCATTGGCATGGGCGGCTAGCCGCAGCCAAAGCCCATCTTCCAGATAGGCCGCCATCTGGGCGGACAAGAACCGGTGCTTTGACATCAAATGCCCAGCCCGTTTGCGGCGCAGCTCAAATTCCCAAGCCTTGGCGGGATCAAAGATCACCACCGCCTCGACGCCCATGCAGCCGTTCTTGGTGCCGCCAAAGGACACCACATCGACCCCGGCCCGCCATGTCATATCGGCCGCCGTTGCGCCGGTGGCGACCAGCGCATTGGCAAACCGCGCGCCGTCCAGATGCACCGGCACCCCATGTGCGCGGGCCACGCCCGCCAGTGCGGCAATTTCTGCCACGGAATAGACGGTACCGGCCTCGGTCACATTGGTGATCGACAGCGCGCCGGGTTGCACGCCATGCACACCCGCCCCCTTGGCCCGCAGAATGGCGGCCTCCAGCGCGTCGGCTTCCATTCGGCCATGCGCACCGGGGATCAGGGTCAGCTTTGCGCCATGGCTATAGAATTCCGGCGCGCCACATTCGTCTTCGGCGATATGGGCATGGGTGTGGCAAAAGACGCTGCCCCAAGGCGGCGTCAGCAGCGACAGCGACAGTGCATTGGCGACGGTGCCTGTGGTGACCAGATAGACGGCGGCCTCAGGCGCCTCGAACACCTCGCGCACAAGGTCGCGCGCCCGGTCCATCAGCGCGTCTGCCCCATAGCTGCGGGCATAGCCCTCATTGGCGCGGGCGACGGCGGTCATCACCTCCGGCGCGGCCCCGCTGGCGTTGTCAGAGGTGAACCACATTCAAAGTTCCTCGGAGAAGATGTAATCGTCCCAGTCATCCTCGGACACGGCGGCTTCGGACACTGTCTTGTTGCGCATCGAATTGCCGGATTTATGGGTGGACAGGGGATCCCCCGTCACCAACGGATGCCAATCCGGCAGCGGCTTACCCTGTTGCAAGAGCTTGTAAGCGCAAGAGGCGGGCAGCCAATAGGCGATTTTCGGAATGGTTTTCGGGTTCAGCCGAATGCATTCCGGCACATGGGTAAAGCGATTGGCGTAATCGCCGCAGCGGCAGGTGGCATCGTCCAGAAGCCGGCAGGCGACACGGGTATATTCGACCTCGCCGGTATCTTCATATTCGATCTTGTTCAGGCAGCACTTGCCGCAGCCGTCACAGAGCGCCTCCCATTCGGTGGCGGTCATCTTCTTCAGTGGGATGGTTTCCCAAAAACGGGGGCGCAGGTTTTCCATGCGTGCAAACTGGCCTTTCGCCGGTCAAAAGAAAAGCGCGAAATCCAGCCTTAGGCTTCGGCCAAAATCTCGCGTGCGCGGGCGCAGTCCGCGGCCATCTGGTCCAAAAGACCCTGAAGACCGTCAAACTTCATCTCGGGGCGCAGATATTCGACCAAGGCGACCGACAGATGATGGCCGTAAAGATCGCCCTTGAAGTCGAACAGGAAGGTTTCAAGGTTCGGGATCGCTCCGCCAAAATGCGGACGCACCCCCAGCGAGGCGGCGCCATGGTAGCTGCCCGCCTGCGGGCCGGTTAGCACATCAACCTTGACGGCATAGACGCCAAAGCGCGGCAGGTGCAGACCCTGTACGCCCATGTTCGCCGTCGGGAAATTCAATTCGCGGCCACGCTTTTCGCCGTGAATCACCTCGCCTTCGATCCGGTGCCAATGGCCCAGCATCGCGGCAGCCTCACGCGGGGTGCCGACGGCCAGCGCCTGCCGGATCGCGGTCGAGGAAATCTCGCGGTCACCGTGCTGGATCAGGTCGGACACCGTGACGGCAAAGCCGAGTTCGCGGCCCATGGCCTGAAGATCGGCGACCTTGCCCTTGCGACCGGCACCAAAGCAGAAATCGGCCCCGACGACGACACGGGAAACCCCCAAGCCCTTGGCCAGCACCTCGCGGGCAAAGTCCTCGGGCGAGAGAGAGGCCATCGCCTGATCGAAGGGCAATTCAAACAGCGTCTCGACGCCCAGTTTTGCAAGACGGTTCGCCCGCGCCTCTGCATTCATGAGCCGGAAGGGCGGGGCAGAGGGGGAAAAGAATTCGCGTGGATGGGGTTCGAAGGTGATGATGCCCAACGGGGCGGGGCCGCGGGCAAGGTCGATCACCGCCTGATGGCCCAGATGCACGCCGTCGAAATTTCCCATGGCGACAGAGGCGCCACGGGCGCCTGCCGGAATGTCAGCCCAAGTCTTGATGATCTGCATCTTGCCCCGTGGAGACGGGCCGCCCCGTCTTGCGCTTCAGTCGAACTTGCGGCTGGGCGCCAGAACCAGCGCCTCACCTTTCAGAACAACCGTATTGCCCACCGCGCAATGGGTTTCAAGGGTCACGCGGCGGCGGGAATGGTCAATCGCCGTCACTTTGACCACCGCCTCCACCATGTCGCCGGGCCGCACGGGGGCCATGAATTTCAGCGATTGGCCCAGATAGACGGTGCCATGGCCGGGAAGCTGTTCGCCGATGACGGCTGAAATCAGCCCGGCGGTCAGCATGCCATGGGCGATACGGCCCTGAAAAATGGTGTCTTGGGCATAGGCGTCATCCAGATGCACCGGATTGCGGTCGGTCGAAACCTCAGCAAAGAGTTCAATATCCCGGTCCGTCACAACCTTGCGCAGGTTGCGCGTCATGCCGATTTCGAGGTCTTCGATGCAGATCGTGCCGCGGGGCATATTGTCCAGCATGGGGTGATTCCCGTTCATGATGGTATCAGCATAGCCCATGCTGCATCGCAGAACAATATCGTCGCGCATTTTTAGTTCCAAAAGCAAACTTAATGCGCAATTTTCTTGCTGTGATGTTTATCCCAGATGCCCCATGGCATAGGTCGGAAAGATCTGCTGCCGCGCGATCCACCCCTCCAGAAGCGCCTTGTCAGGCCGGGCGCTATCGGGGCCAAAGGAGGCCGCCGCGATGCCGCCGGTGATGAACAAGGTGTCCAAGCCCTCGGTCATGCCGCCTTTGATATCGGTGCCGATGCCATCGCCGACGCACAGGATGCGCGGATCGTCCAGCCCAAGCTGACGGCGGGCCAGATCGTAGATCGGCGGATGCGGCTTGCCGTAATAGAACACGGTCCCGCCCATCGCCTCGTAATCCTCGGCCAGCGCGCCCGCGCAGTACAGCCGCTTGTCGCCCATATCGACGATGATGTCGGGGTTGGCGCACAGCATCGGCAGGCCACGGGTTTTGCCCAGCAAAAGCTGCGCGCGGTAGTCTTCCGGGGTTTCGGTCAGATCGTCCTGAAGCCCGGTGCAAACGATGCCTTCGGCATCCAGCATACCGACCCGTTCCGGGGCCACGGCGCCGGGCGGCAGGATGGTGAAGAAATCCTCATCCTTCTCGGCGCCAATGTGGAAAATCTTGCGCCCAACCGCGCCTTCCAGCATCGCGGTCTGCGTTGCATCGCCCGACGATACCACCACATCCCATGCCTCGCGTGGCACCCCCATGCGGTCCAGCTGCGCGATCACGGTGGCATTGGGGCGCGGCGCATTGGTCACCAAGGCCACTTTGCCGCCCCCGGCGCGAAAGCCCTTCAACGCGGCGACCGCATCGGGGAAGGGGGTCTTACCGTTGTGCAGGCAGCCCCAAAGATCGCAGAACAGGGCGTCATACTGGCCGGCAATGTCGGCGAGGGAAGTGATGATCCGGGTCATGCGGGTCTCCGATGTTTTGCCGCTTGTGCCATGGCTGGGGGGCAGCTGCAAATGCTGCATTGCGAGGGGCATGCGCGTTAGATATTAATTGTGGAATATGATTGAGGTGCTGCCATGATAACCCGTCGCGCGATCGTCGTCGCCCTTGCCCTGCTCCCCTTTTCTGGGATGGCGCGGGCCGAGGGTTTTGAAGTCAAGCCGCTTGCGGTCAGCGAGATGCAAGCCGAAGGCGGCGTCATCGTGGACATTCGCACGCCCGAGGAATGGGCGGAGACTGGGGTGATCGACGGGGCAAGGCTTGTGACCTTCACGGGCGCGCAAAGCTTTATCGCGGCGGTCGGCCCTGATCTGGCGGATGGGCGTGATTTAATCCTGATCTGCCGCTCAGGCCGCCGTTCTGCCGCCGCAGCCGAGGCGCTGCAAACCATGATCCCGAACCGGATCATTTCAGTCGAGGGTGGCATGGGCCGGATCATTGATGAGGGCTATCAGACGATTACCCCCTGAACGACAAAGGCCGGGCAAAGCGCCCGGCCTTCGAGTTTTGGTCGCACAGGCGCGATTACAGCTTGAGCGCCGGGATGATCTGCTTTTTGCGGCTCATCAGGCCGGGGATCACCACGGTATCGCCGGTGACCGTCACCCCGAACGAGGCTTCGGCCATCTGTTTCACCAGATCGTTCGGCACCAGCAGCGTGGCTTCTTCTTTCAGAATGTCGATGACGAACAAAAGAACCTGGTCGGCCCCGTCTTCTTTGGCCACACCCACCATCGAATCCATCAGGCTTGCCTTGCGGTCCAAGACAACGGCCGGGGCGGTGGTTTCCAGAACCGACACGCGCAACTCCTTGCCCGCGACGTTATATTCCTTGCTGTCCATGCGCAGCAGTTCCGCGTCCGAGAACGACGACACGTCGGATTTGGCGGCAAACATCTGCGCGGCGAACTCGGCAATGTTCACGCCCAGATCGGCGGCCAGTTTTTCGGCCACAGCGCGGTCATGCGGCGTGGTGGTGGGCGAGCGGAATTCCAGCGTGTCGGACAGGATGCAGGTCAGCATCGCGCCTTTGATCGCCTTCGGTGCTTTCGCCACATCGGCGCCCATCAGGTCATGCATGATGGTGGCGGTGCAGGCCAGCGGGCGAATGGTGATGTCGATCGGGTTTTTCGTCTTGATCCCGCCGACCAGCATGTGGTGGTCGATGATCGCCTGAATTTTGGCGTCATTGATCGAGGGCGGCAGTTCGGCGGGGTTGTTGGTGTCAACGATCACCACTTTGTCGTCTGCCGTGACATCGGCGATGATCGCGGGCTTTTCAAAGCCCCAATGCTTCAGCATGAAGGCGGCTTCGGTGTTCGGTTCGCCCAAAAGCACGGCCTTGGCGGGGGTGTTCTTCACTTCGGACAAATACCAAGCCCAGACCAGCGGCGAGCCGGTGGAGTCGGTGTCGGGGGATTTGTGGCCGAAAACGAGCGTGGTCATAAGCAAACCTGTGTTTGGGATTTGGC
>CALBSG010000172.1 GCA_937927675.1 uncultured Paracoccaceae bacterium
GGACTTTTGCTCCCCCTCTTGGGCCTTAATTGTTGCCGCCCATCCAGTTCCAGAAGCCACCGCCATGCATGCCACGGCCGCCCTTGCCTTCGCCGTGCATCCCGTCCGTCATCATCTCATGCATCTCATCCATTTCCTCGACCGAAATCGCCCCGTCGGCATTTTCGTCGATCCGCTCAAACATCTTGTCCATCATCGGCATGGATTGCATTTCTGCATCCGAGGCAAATCCATCCTTGTCGCTGTCGATCCGGGCGATCATCGCCTTGGCCATTTCAGCCTTGCGCTCTGCCATGGCCTTTTCGTGCATCGCGACCATCTCGTCGGCGGAAAGCTTGCCGTCCTTATCGGTGTCAGCCTCAGTGAATTTTGCGGTGCGATTGGCGGCCAGTTCTTCTTTGGTCACCTTGCCGTCTTTATTGGCATCAAGCTGTTCAAAGTTCAGCATCGGCCCTCCCATGGGGCTCCCCATCGGACCCTCTTCGGCCATGGCAGCGGTCGACAAAGTGATCCCCATCAGGGCGGCCAGCATCACGGCGGAATGTTTTGCAGTCAGCGTCATCTTGTATCTCCGGCTGTTGTCGCGCCTGTCAGGATGCAGGGCGTTCATGTCAGTCAAACGCCGGACCATGGCCATTCCGTCGCAGAAATCTTCGGCCCGCCAAAATACCGGGGGCTGCGACAAAGCCGCCCGCCCCCGCTTTTGGGCTGTTCCAAAACCCACCCGAGAAGCTATATCTTGGCCACACCTTGCAGGACTTGCCCCATGACCGACGCCACCACCAGTTTGATCGACACCGAAGATCGCCCGTTCTGGCCTTCGGTCCTGCGCGGCTGGAAGGGGCGTTGCCCGTCCTGCGGTCAGGGGCCGATGTTGAGAGGCTATCTCAAGGTGCGCGACACCTGCCCGGTTTGTGGCGAAGCGATGCATCACCACCGCGCCGATGACGGCCCTGCCTATCTGACCATCCTGATCGTCGGGCACCTTTTGGCCCCGATCCTTGGCTTTGCCTATGCGGTCTGGCGTCCTGAACCTTGGACCATGGCCACGATCTTTTCCGTGGGCACCGTGGCCTTGTCGCTTTACCTGCTGCCCCGACTGAAAGGCGCCTTTGTGGCCTTGCAATGGTCCAAGCGCATGCATGGTTTTGGGGCGGGCGATCCCGCCAATGATTGACGAGCCGATCCGCCCGGCTGCAACCGTGATCCTGTGGCGCGACGGGCCGGCGGGGCGCGAAATCCTGATGGGGCAACGCGGTGCTGCGGCCGTGTTCATGCCATCGAAATACGTCTTCCCCGGCGGTGCGGTTGATCCGCAGGATCAGGCGGGCGCCCCGGTGTCGCTTGGTGCCGATTGCCTTGAGCGGCTCGCCTTGCGTTGCTCTGACAGCGCCCCCGATGCCCAAACGCTGGCCCGCGCAGGCCTGCGCGAACTGCATGAGGAAACCGGCCTGCGTCCTGCCTCCGATGTGGCGTTCCGATTTGTCTTCCGCGCCATCACCCCGCCCGGCCGCAGCCGCCGCTTTGACGCGCGGTTCTTTCTGGTTCCGGCCGCCGGGGCCCAAGGCGATACGGTACATTTTTCGGATGCCACAGATGAGTTGTCACATCTGCATTGGATCGGTCTGGCCGATGCCCGCGCGCTGGATCTGCCCTTCATCACCGAAGTGGTGCTGGCCGAAGTGACCGCCCTCTTGGCCGGGGCAGAGCAACCCGGCGTGCCATTCTTCGACAATTCCGGGCCGGTCCCGACCTTTCGGCGGCTTTAATCGGCCGACCTACACGGCGTCGGCATCGTTCCGGTCAGATTTACGCACCGGCCAAACCGGATGCGGCACCGGGTCTTTGGCCTTGAACAGAAATTGCCGGAAAATCTCGGCATAGCTGCCATAGACATAGGAGTCATTGCGGCGGCGATAATGGTCGCCCTTAGCCGCGTACAGGTCCGGCAGTTTATACCACGGCAAGGCCGGATGGCAGTGATGCACAACGTGCAGATTGTTGTTCAGAAACAAGAGCGAAAGCGGCCCCTGATCCTCGATGATGACCGTGCGGGCGCGAAAAGCCTCATGCGCGCGGTGTTCCAGATAGGTGCGGATTTTCAGGATGCCATAGCCGATATAGGCGGCCACAACCCAAGCCCAAACCGGCATTTCGGTAAAGCCCCAAAGCCAGATCAACACCGGCACAAAGCCCAAGCCGTGCATGACCCATGATTGCAGGATGCGGCGATTGCCAGCCAGCATCTGCGCGATGTCCGGCCCGGAAAAGAACCATGTCCCGATGGCTGGCCCCAAAAGAATACGGCCCAACAGCGTGTTGTTCAGCCGCAGCAGCTTTTGCATCGGCCGCGAGGTGCGCTCCCACACCTTGGGGTCCATGTAATTGCTTTCGGGATCGTCATAGGGGTCGGTTAGGTTCGGGTCATAGTGATGCTGCAAATGGGTGTCTTTAAAGCGCAGGTAAGGCACAAAGACCGTCAGCGACGGAAAGACCAGCGCATCGTCCAACCACGGATTGCCGAACGGATGGCCGTGCAACATCTCATGTTGCAACGAAGAATACTGCGCGATGGCAAGGGCGGAAACCACGATGGCCAAAAGCCCCGACAGCGGCCACAGCAGCGTGCCCAAGGCAAAGGTGGCATAGGTCAGCGCCAGCATCGCCAAAGTCGGCCATTCAATTTCGCGCGGGGTGGACATGTCAGGCTCCTGTGCAGTCTGGCAAGACGTAACACTTGAAATGCCGCGCCGGAACTTGGAGGATACGCAACATTCAGTCGCAGGCGTTTTGGAAAGTCGCCACATGATAGACAAACGAAACCGCGCCCTGCTGTTCCGTACGCGCCTGGCGCAGGCGATGGCCGCCGTCGGACAAAGCCAAAGCGCCTTGGCGCGGGCTGTTGGGGTGGATCGGTCAACCTTTTCCGCGCTGTTGTCGCCCGGCACGCGGCTGCCCAACGCGCAAGTCGTAGCCGAGGCGGCCGCCGCGCTTGGTGTCTCGTCCGATTGGCTTTTGGGGCTGGCCGAAACCCCTGCCCCGCTGGAGCAAGCCTTGGCCGAAGCCGTTACGCTGACCGATGCCCCCCGCGCCTTGTTCGATGACGCGATCTTTGGCTGGCACCAAGAGGCGGCGGGCTACAAGATCCGCCATGTGCCGGCGACCCTGCCGGATATGCTGAAAACCCGCGAGGTGGTGGATTGGGAATATCGCGATGCCTTGGGCGGTGCGGCCGAAACCGCCATAGCCGGGTTCGAGGCGCAGCTGGCGCATTTGCGCGGGGCGCGATCGGATTATGAAATCGCCCTGCCCATGCATGAAATCGCGGGCTTTGCGGCAGGGGTCGGCTATTGGCAGGGCCTGGCCCTAGCCACACGGGCCGCACAACTGGATCGGCTGATCCAGCTCACAGACGAGCTTTACCCCGGCCTTCGCCTCTATCTTTTTGATGCACATAAGGTTTTCTCAGCCCCGGTGACGGTCTTTGGCCCGCATCTGGCCGTGATTTATCTGGGCCGGTCTTACGTCAGCTTCCGGGATCCGACGCGGGTCGCGGCGGTTTCGGCGCATTTTGACTGGCTGGTGCGCGCCGCCCACTTAGGTGCGCGCGATGTCGGCGGGCATCTACGCGCCTTGCGTGCCGGGCTTCAAAGCGGCTGAAACTGCGCCATATCGTAACCGTTCCACTCTAGAATCTCGCGCGCGGCTGTCATGCGGTCGGCAGAAATCTTGCCACCCCGGTTCAGCACAAAGCCAAAGGTGCCCGAAGGATGGCCGATCACCATGGTGCGATAATCGCCATCGGCCCACAGCACCCACCATTCCTGTCCGGCAATGGCCAGCCGCCCCGGTCCAATCGCCTCAATCTGCCCGGCCCCCTTCACATCGCGGCCCCCAAGGCACAGCCGGAACGACGCTTTGCCCCTCGCCTTGATATCCACTCCTCCCGGTTTGCAGCTGGTCGGCCCAAAGGTCGCAACCTGCTGCCAACGCCCGGGCAAGCGGCTAGTGTCAAAGACCGCCGAGGAATAGACCTGCCCGCCGTTGGGCCGATAGTTACCCTGCGGCAGATCCGCGGTCTTGCCGACACAGGCGGCAAGGAAAACAGCCGCCAAAAGAATTAGTCGAGACATAGCGTCACCTCGCGCCCATCGGCCTGAAGAATTTCGGTGCAGCCGAACATCGGCTTGATGGGGGCACAACTGCGGGACCGGGCAAGACAGTAGCCCTCGCATTGGGTTTCTTTCGTGCAGGCTTTTCCGGCGTCCTTGGTGCGTTTGACACAGGCCTTTGCGCCACTTTTCCCCGCCGAAGCCCATGTGCCACCGTGTTTGATACATTTTATCGCCTCGGGCGTGGCGGGCGGGGCCGCTTCAACCGGAGCGTCGGGCGCGGCCGGGGTCGCGTCTGCGGCAACCGGCGTCGTCGGTTTTTCGGGCGCGGATTTCACGGCCTCGGCCGCCATGATGGCATCCTGCGAGGCGTCAACCTGCCCTGAAACCGGTTGAACAGAGGCCGATTGTTCAGACGGCGGGCTGTCGAGTGATTGCGTGGTGACTGCAGAGCCGGTGATCGGATTGGCGGCGGGTTTCACCGTTTTCGCGCCCGGCAGCACACAGCCTGACAGGATCAGCGCAGCCGCAAGAAGCGGGGCTGCGATCAGGAAAGGGCGCATGTCGGGTCTCCGAAAACTTGCGGGCAGATGGCCAGATGTCGCGCCACAACGCAAGAGCTCAGAACGGCATCGGATGGGCGCGATGGGCGGCGTCAATCTCGGCCAGAACCTGTGGCGACAGGGTGAGATCCGCCGCCGCCAAGGCTGTTTCCAACTGCGCAAGGCTGGTTGCTCCGATGATCGGAATACAGGGGAAAGGCCGGTTGCGACAAAAGGCAATCGCCATCTGCGCCGGATCAAGCCCATGCGCGGCGGCAATGCGCAGATAGGCGGCGACAGCGGGGAACACCTGCGGCGTGACGCGGCCGCTCAACGTCGGGTTCAGACTGCGGCGGCTGGCAGTGGGAATCACATCGCCTGCGTATTTCCCCGTCAACAGCCCGGTGGCGAGCGTGGAAAACGCCAAAAGCGGCAGATTTTCCAGATGCGAAAGTTCTGCCCAGTCGCTGTCGAACTGGCGGCAGAGCAGGGAGTATTCATTTTGAACCGAAACGACACGCGGCAGGGCGTGGCGATCCGCCAGCGCCAACCATTTGGCCGCGCCCCAAACCGATTCATTGGAAAGTGCAAAATGACGGATCTTGCCTTCTGCAATCAATTTTGACGCTTCTTGAAGAATTTCAATCATATGCGCCTCAATCTTCGCGCGATCTCCGGCGCGAGGATCAAAGGTCCAAATGTCGCGAAAGTGATAGGCGGCGCGATTGGGCCAATGCAGCTGGTAGAGGTCGATATAGTCGGTCTGCAGCCGCTTCAACGATCCCTCGACCGCCGAACGCAGCACCGCCGCCGAAATGGGCGCGCCACCCCGCACCTCGCTCCGGCCGCCGCCGGTCACCTTGGTGGCCAGCACCATCCGGTCGCGGCCCCCTTTGGCGATCCATCGGCCGATGATCTCCTCGGTCCGCCCCACGGTTTCGGCGGCAACCGGGTTCACGGGATACATCTCGGCCGTGTCCAGAAAATTCACCCCCGCCCCCAGCGCCCTGTCGATCTGGGCATGCCCTTCGGCCTCGGTGTTCTGGCTGCCCCACGTCATGGAGCCAAGGCAAAGGGCGGACACCATCAGCCCTGTTGAACCAAGGGAGATCATCTGCATGGCGGGCACCTTTTTTCCAAGATGTCCAAAGGATGCCGGGCCGCGCGGCAATGCGCAAGTCTTCGTGAACCGCCAATGACTTGCGCCATATCAACGCGGGTCCCCTCAGATGGCTGTAGAGGGGGAATGGACAAGAAAAGGAGCACGTCATGCAGATTTCTTTCGACGGACAGGTGGCGCTGGTAACCGGGGCCGGGTCTGGCATTGGTGCCGCCGTGGCCGAGGCTTTGGCCCGCGCCGGGGCCAAGGTCGCCGTGCAGGACATCGCGTTCGACAAGGCGCAGGGCGTGGTGAAGACCATCATCGCAGCAGGCGGTCAGGCGCTGGCCCTTGCTGGGGATGTATCCGACCCTGCCGCGGTAGAGGCGATGGTGGAAAAGACCGTCGCTTGGGGCGGCGGTTTGGGGCTGTTGGTCAACAATGCCGGGATCGGTGGCCCGGGCGGGCCGACGGGAGATTATCCGCTGGACGGCTGGCGCAAGGTCATGGGCATTAATCTGGACGGTGTGTTCTACGGCCTGCGCTATGGGATCCCGGCGATGCTGAAATCGGGGGGCGGGTCGATCGTCAATATCGCCTCAATTCTGGGCAATGTCGGCTTTGCCAATGCACCCGCCTATGTGGCGGCCAAACATGCCGTGGTCGGGTTGACCAAGGCCGCCGCGGTCGATCATGCCAAACAGGGCATCCGGGTGAATGCCATCGGCCCGGCCTTCATCGACACGCCGCTTCTGGCGGGCTTTGACGAGGCTGCGCGCAACTGGCTGATCGCGATGCATCCGCAGGGGCGGCTTGGCCGTGCCGAGGAAGTTGCGGCCCTGACAACCTTCCTGCTGTCGGATCAGGCCAGTTTCATCACCGGCAGCTATCATCTGGTCGACGGCGGCTATTGCGCGGTCTGACGGCTTTAAAACCGAACGCAGCCACGAAATCCGGGGGCCAGAGGCGCGCAACCCTCTGGCCCTTCACCCTGCCCTTCGTTAAAGAACCCCGACCACTTGCAAGGGGCGCATCATGGCACGGATTCTCATCACCTCGGCCATTCCTTACATCAACGGCATCAAGCATCTGGGCAACCTTGTCGGCAGCCAGTTGCCGGCCGATCTTTTTGCCCGCTTCAACCGGGCAATGGGTCATGAGGTGATGTTCATCTGCGCGACCGACGAACACGGCACCCCCGCCGAACTTGCCGCCGCCAAAGCGGGTAAACCCGTGGCCGATTACTGCGCGGAAATGCATGATGTGCAGGCCGAGATTGCCAAGGGCTTCCGTCTGTCCTTTGACCATTTCGGGCGCTCGTCTTCCCAGCGCAATCACAAGCTGACCCAGCATTTCGCCGGCGTCCTGGCCGAAAATGGCCTGATCCGCGAAGTCAGCGAAAAGATGATCTATTCGATCGACGATGGCCGCTTCCTGCCCGACCGCTATATCGAAGGCACCTGCCCGAATTGCGGATTTGACAGCGCGCGCGGCGACCAGTGCGACAACTGCACCAAGCAGCTTGACCCGACCGACCTTATCAACCCGCGTTCGACCATTTCGGGATCGACCAATCTGGAAGAACGCGAAACCAAGCACCTCTACCTGATGCAACGCGCGCTGAAGGACAAGTTGGGGGCTTGGATCGACAGCAAGGCGGATTGGCCGCTTCTGACCACCTCCATCGCCAAGAAATGGCTGAACGATGGCGACGGCCTGCAAGATCGCGGCATCACCCGCGATTTGCATTGGGGTATTCCGGTGATGAAGGGCGATCAGCCTTGGCCGGGAATGGAAGGCAAGGTCTTCTACGTCTGGTTCGATGCCCCCATCGAATATATCGCAGGCACCGCTGAATGGGCCGATGCCAATGGCTTGGGTGACGAGGCCTGGCAGCGCTGGTGGCGCACCGACAAGGGCGCTGCGGATGTGACCTATTATCAGTTCATGGGGAAAGACAACGTGCCGTTCCACACCCTGTCTTTCCCCGCGACGATCCTTGGGTCGGGCGAGCCGTGGAAGCTGGTGGATTACCTCAAGTCCTTCAACTATCTGAACTATGACGGCGGCCAATTCTCCACCTCGCGCGGGCGCGGGGTGTTCATGGATCAGGCCCTGTCGATCCTGCCGTCGGATTACTGGCGCTGGTGGCTTCTCAGCCATGCGCCCGAAACCTCGGATGCCGAATTCACTTGGGAGAATTTCCAAGCCTCGGTGAACAAGGATCTGGCCGATGTCTTGGGCAACTTTGTTAGCCGCGTCACCAAATTCGCCAAGTCAAAGCTTGGGGAAACGGTGCCGGCGGCGGGCGAGTTTGGCCCGATGGAAACCGCGCTGATTGCCGATCTTGGCGTGCGGATTGCCGATTATACCCGCGCCATGGAGGCGATGGAGGTCCGCAAGGCCGCCGGTGAATTGCGCGCGATCTGGGTGATCGGCAATGAATACCTGCAAGCCGCGGCCCCGTGGTCGGTGGTCAAGACCGATCCGGACCACGCACAGGCGCAAATCCGCCTCGCCCTGAACCTGATCCGCATCTACGCGATCCTGTCGGCCCCCTTCATCCCGGATGCGGCACAAGCGATGATGTCGGCCATGGCATCGGAAGATTGGACATGGCCTTCGGATGTGCATGCCGCCATTCGCGCCCTGCCCGCGAGCCATGCCTTTACCGTGCCGGAGAATCTTTTCCGCAAGATCACCGACGAAGAACGCACCGAATGGCAAGCGCAGATCGGAAGAGCACACGTCTGAACTCCAGTCA
>CALBSG010000173.1 GCA_937927675.1 uncultured Paracoccaceae bacterium
GACGCTCTTCCGATCTTACCATTGGGGTACTCCCAAACCAGCCGACCGCAGATGATGAAGCCAATCTTTTCGAGCAGCGTCGTCAGTTCGTGCGAAGTCCGCGACGATCCGAACGCCACCATATAGCCACCGGGCTTCAAAACGCGGAAGCATTCCCGCCAGATTCCGAAACCGGGAATGCCGTGATCCCAGACGAAATCGCCGAAGTCGATGCCATATGGGGGATCGCAGATAATCGCCGAAACGCTGTTGGTGAGGATGGATTTCAGCACCTTTGCGCTGTCCCCGCACTTCAAGACAGCGGTGGGGCCAGAGGCGTTCTTTACAGGCAGTTTGGCGGCGAAGGCAGGGAAGTTGGCAGGGGCGTTCATGCTCGGTCCTTTTGTGTTTGGACCGGTGAAGTGGGGGTGGATTTTTCCGCATCCAGCGATTCTGCCCCCGCCGATTGATGCTATTTTTTCAACTATACGTTTCCTGAAACGCCCAATGTTCGCGTCAGTTCAAATCGGAATCCGAAGCCGATTTACGCGACTTTTCGAGCGGATTTTGACGGGTGCGAAAATCGATGGATCGTGCCCAAAGTTCGCGTTAGTCCAAATCCTGCCCCCGCAACCAAAAAATGCAAATGGATCAATGACTTAAAATATGAGCGTTTCGCTCATGTAAGCATAAGCGCATTCCACGTCAACGCCACGTCAACACGACACCAGATAAACCGCATTCGACCGCAGTCGCGTGCATTTGGCGACAGCCGCGGGTGTTCGACGCCGTTAAATGGGCAGGAAAATACTCACCCAGCCTACCTTCGATTGGCCTCTGCATAGGCAGCCAGAAGGTCCTCGACCCTGTCAAAAAAACGGATCTTATTATCTTCCAGTAGCAAGCCACAATCGCAGTATTGCCTGATCGTGCCCGGTGAATGGGAGATCATGTAGATCTGACTACGCGCCAGCTTATCCTCGAATACGGACCTGCTCTTTTTTTTGAAATCCTCGTCTCCGACGGCGGTGATCTCGTCGATTAGATAGACATCAAAGTCGATTGCCATGCTCAAACCAAAGGCCAAGCGTGCCTTCATGCCACTCGAGTAGGTCTTGATCGGCAGGCCCAACGAGGCACCGAGCTCGGCAAATTCTTTTACGTAGGCAATGATATTCTCGGTATCTTGGCCATAGATCCGCGATACGAAGCGTATGTTCTCAATTCCGGTCATACTACCGTTGAAACCGCCGGCAAAACCCAGCGGCCATGACACACGAGATGTCCGATAGACATAGCCGCTATCTGGTGGCTCGATCCCCGCCATCAGTCGCATCAGGGTGGACTTACCAACGCCGTTCCGGCCCATGATCCCGACGTTCCTGCGCGCTGGAAACTGGAACGAAAAGTCCGACAGGATCGACCGCTTAACGCCTTTTGTGCGGTAAAATTTGGATACGCGATCGAAGATCAGCATTCAGTACCTCGCGCGGCGAAAAAGTCTTTCGCCAGCAAGCCCCAAAAGAAGGAGTGCTGCACCAACAGCCAGAGGATACCAGACGTCTAGGATTGACGTGTAATAGTTCGGGTAGAAACCGAAGCGGAACCACTCCAGAAGATGCAGAACCGGGTTCCATTGCAGGACCTCCCGGGCCTGCTGCGGCAACTGGCTTGGGATGTAGAATGTGCCCGAGAGAAAAAACAAAGGGCGCGTCAGGACCTTCTCGATCTGAATCCACGTTTCCCAGAGCGTCGCTATGACCGCGTTGATCGTGCCGAACCCCGCACCCAACAGTGCGGTTGCTGCAAAGGCAAAGATTACTTGCTCGGGACGCGCGGGCAAAGGAGCCAGATGCAGGAGTACCAACCCACCGAAAAAAATAGCCATGATCATCAAGTAGGTAGCGGCCACCAGAAGGCCACGCGCAACCAGTGTGTCAACATCCTTGATGATCGGATAGGTCAGCAGCGCACGGTTGGCATCAAAACCTGTCATCAGCTTGCCTGACATTTCATTGAAGAACTGCAGCGTTAGGATGCCAGTTGCGAAGAACAGGGCAAGGCTTGATCCAAATGGTGGTTGCCGTCCCCCGATGCTGAACAAAAACACCATAAAAGCTACGCCGACGGTGGGAGTAATGATTGCCCATACATATCCGAAGGGCGATGTGCCGAAGGTGGCGCGCGTTTCGCGCAGCACAAGGCTTACGATGACGCGCAATTGCAGCTTGAGAAGTTCTTGCGTGGTGATGAGGCTCATGTCAGGTGGTCTCTCACCGAATAAGTGATGAGCGCGCCGAGTCCCCAAACCGCGACCAGCGCGAATGCCAGCACAAATAGGTTGTGCAGCGTCCGTGGATATTCTGCTGATTGCGCTGGCTGTGGCCGCAAGTGAATGGCAAGATAACGTTGCTCCCTATCTGCATCGCGCCGCGCCTGCTCCAAAGACACCAGAGCCGATGCATAAGCCTGTTGGGCTAGCCCACGGTCGACCTCGAGTTCCTCGTAAAGCGCCAGCTGTTGGGGCACCGACCTAGTTCCGCTCCCAACAAGGATATCGCTACCAATGGCTTGCTTACGCTCCACAATCTGCGCAGAAAGTGCGTCTGCATCACGGCGCAGGGCAACAAGACTGGGTGCATTTTCGTTCAGGGTCTGGCGCAGCGCACTGATCCTCGCATTGACATCGATCAGCCGCGCCTCGAGACTGGAAAGGAGCTGAATCTCCAGTGCCGCACTTGCCGACGGATCGACCGATTGCTCAGATGCGCGAAAATCCCTGATTGCGGCAAGGGCCGCGCGCAAGCGTTTTTCCTCTAACTCCACCTCTTGCCTGGCAAACTGCAGCGCATCATTGCGGGCACTGGATGACAGTTCATTTACTAGCTTTTGTGCGAGGGCGAGGATGGAATCAGCAATCCTCTGGGCGTGTTCCGGGCTGAACGACTGAACCTCTATTTCGATAATGCCGGACGCCGGATCGAAACTCGTATGCGTGCGCCTCTTCCAATAATCCAGGAATTCCTCGACCGTCGCATCCGGCGACAGACGTGACAGCAGATCGATCTCGCTTGAGGAATAGACACTACGCAAGTCCAGTTCGGCGTCCAATGTTTCGACAAGCTCGCGGCTATCGAGATAGCGAAGGACGATGTAGGAGTCCGATGTCGTGGACCCGGTGCTGGCAAGCCCTGTCAAAGCCCCGAGACCGTCGATACCAGAATGCTTGTCAATGCCCCGGATTGAAAAACCGGCAAATGATGCAAAGCGCTCTGTCGCCAGAGACGAATAGTAGATGGCCCCTGCAAGAAATGGCAGACAAACGCACAGCAAGAAGGACAAGAGTAACGCATTTGGCCGCCATTTGACCTTATGCC
>CALBSG010000174.1 GCA_937927675.1 uncultured Paracoccaceae bacterium
ATGGCGCCAATGTGGAGATCCGCGAGCAGGTGGGGGCGGAGAACTTCTTCCTGTTTGGCCTGACGGCCGAGGAAGCGATCCGGCAGCGCGAAATCCAAAACCAGTCGGCAACCGCGATCGAGGCGTCAGAGTTGTTAAAGATCGTCTTGCAACTTATTGCAGAAGGGCGATTTTCACCTGATCAGCCCGACCGTTACCACGGGCTTTTGCACCGCATCTGGCACCATGACCATTTCCTCGTGGCAGCGGATTTTGCGGCCTATGATGCGGCACAGGCCCGCGTCGATCAGGCCTATGCGGACCCCGAAATCTGGGTCAGGATGGCGGCTATGAACACGGCGCGATCAGGGTTCTTTTCCTCTGACCGTACCATTCGCAGCTATATGAATGACATCTGGAACATCCCCGCCGCGCTATGAGGACAAGATGACCCACCAGCCGCCCGACCGCGAAACGGCGCGTGCCCTTGTCGAAGGGCGGCATGGCGATCCGTTTGCGCATTTGGGGCTGCATGATCGGGGCGGTTGGGGGGTGACGGCACTGGTGCCGGGGGCCGAAAAGCTCTGGGTGGTGAGTGATAAAACCGTTCAGGCCGACCCGGTATCAGGGGCAGAGGGGCTGTTCGTTGCCGCTGTGGATGGCCCGGTCCCGTACCGTCTGCGCGCCGAGGCGGGCGGCACGGTCTGGGAGTTTGAAGACGCCTTCCGCTTTGGCCCCGTTTTGGGTGAACTTGATGAATACCTTTTGGCCGAGGGCACGCACAACCGCCTGTGGCAGGCGCTTGGGGCGCATCCCTGCACCCATGAGGGCGTCGCGGGAACCCGCTTTGCCGTCTGGGCGCCCAATGCGGTGCGGGTGTCGGTGGTGGGCAGTTTCAACCTGTGGGACGGGCGGCGCCATCCGATGCGCAAGCGCGGCGCGACCGGGGTGTGGGAAACCTTCATCCCCGAGGTTGGCACCGGGCTGGCCTATAAATATGAGGTCGTCGGCCGGGATTCAAACCTGCGCCTGAAAGCCGATCCGGTGGGGTTCGGTTCAGAACATCCGCCACATAACGCCAGTGTTGTCAGGGATTTGTCCGGCGATCATTGGACAGATCGCCCGTGGATGACCCGGCGCGCGGCGGCGCATAACACGGCCGCCCCGATCTCGATCTATGAGGTGCATCTGGGCAGCTGGCGGCGCAAGGGCGACCGGCGATTGTCCTATGTTGAACTGGCAGATGAGCTGGTGACCTATGCCGTCGACATGGGCTTTACCCATCTGGAATTGCTGCCGATCAGCGAATACCCGTTTGACGGCTCTTGGGGGTATCAGCCGGTCGGGCTGTTCGCGCCCACCATCCGCCACGGCACGCCTGACGAATTCCGCGCCTTGGTCGATGCCGCCCATGCCAAGGGGTTGGGGGTGATCCTTGACTGGGTTCCGGGGCATTTCCCAACCGATGACCATGGCCTCGCGCAGTTTGATGGCACCGCCCTTTATGAACATGCCGATCCGAAAGAGGGCTTTCATCAGGATTGGAACACCCTGATCTACAACTACGGCCGCACCGAGGTGAAAAACTTCCTTGTCGCCAATGCCCTCTATTGGCTTGAGGAATTCCACATCGACGGGCTGCGCGTCGATGCCGTCGCCTCGATGCTTTACCGCGATTACTCTCGTGGGCATGGCCAATGGGTGCCCAACAAGGACGGCGGGCGCGAGAATTACGAGGCCATGGAGGTTTTGCGCGCGATGAATGTCGCCGCCTATGGCCAGCACCCCGGCATCATGACGCTGGCCGAGGAAAGCACCGCCTTTCCCGGCGTGTCAAAGCCGGTGCATGCGGGCGGGCTTGGCTTTGGTTTCAAATGGAACATGGGGTGGATGAACGACACCCTCGCCTATATGGCGAAAGACCCGATCCACCGCTGTCATCACCATCACCAGATGACCTTTGGCATCGCCTATGCCTGGACGGAGAACTTCGTGCTGCCGCTCAGCCATGACGAGGTGGTGCATGGCAAGGGCAGCCTTTTGGGCAAGATGCCGGGGCAGGGTGCGGAAAAATTCGCCCATCTGCGCGCCTATTTCGGGTTCATGTGGGGCCATCCGGGCAAGAAGCTGTTGTTCATGGGGGGCGAGTTCGCCCAAGGCCGAGAGTGGAACCATGATACGGGGCTGGATTGGCATCTGCTGGACGAGCCACAGCATCGCGGCATGCAGACCTTGGTGCGCGATCTGAACCGGCTTTATGCCGCCACCCCGGCGCTGCATGTGAAAGATGCAGAACCCGACGGTTTTCGCTGGCTGGAGGTCAACGACGTGGCGCATGGCACCTTTGTCTGGGCCCGGTTCGGGGCGGCGGGCGATGAGCCGGTCGTGGTGGCGGTCAACATGACGCCGGTGGAGCGTCGGCAGCGCATTGGCCTGCCCGCGCCGGGCCGGTGGGACGAAATTCTGAACAGCGATGCCGCCACCTATGGTGGGCAGGGCCGGGGCAATCTGGGGGCCGTCAGGGCCGAGCCGGTGCCGTGGCAAGGCTGCGCGCAATCGGCCGAGGTCACCTTGCCGCCGCTCAGCACAATCTTTTTCAAGGCGGCAGGGGATGGGCCGCCACCAGGGGGGAAACCATGAAGGCCAGACCAAATCAAAGATTGTCCAATCAGGCCATGGCCTTTGTGCTTGCGGGCGGGCGGGGGTCACGCCTGAAGGAGTTGACCGACCGGCGGGCGAAACCGGCGGTCTATTTCGGCGGCAAGACCCGGATCATCGACTTTGCCCTGTCAAATGCGCTGAACTCCGGCATCCGCAAAATGGCGATTGCGACGCAATACAAGGCCCACAGCCTGATCCGCCACATGCAGCGCGGCTGGGGGTTCTTCCGCGCAGAACGGAACGAATATCTGGATATCCTGCCTGCCTCGCAGCGGGTCGATGAAAACAAATGGTATCTGGGCACGGCCGATGCCGTTGCGCAAAACATTGATATCGTTGATTCTTATGGTGTGAAATACATCATCGTTCTGGCAGGCGACCATATCTACAAGATGGATTACGAAGTGATGCTGAAGCAGCACGTCGATTCCGGTGCAGATGTGACGATTGGCTGCCTGACGGTGCCGCGGATGGAGGCGACCGCTTTTGGCGTGATGGATGTCGACAAGAACATGCGTATCACCAGCTTTCTGGAAAAGCCGAAAGATCCGCCGTCGATTCCAGGTGATCCTGACAATGCCTAGATCGGAAGAGCGTCGTGTAGGGAAAGAGTGTCTTCGCCTGTGTAGATC
>CALBSG010000175.1 GCA_937927675.1 uncultured Paracoccaceae bacterium
CAAAGGGATCAAGGTCAAAGTTTCCAACGACATAAGCGGCCAACCCATCCATCCCTTTGCGGAAATCAATCGGGCTGGTGGCGATGAAGATGCGGAAGTTGCCGGACGGGATGATCACAGCGCCGCCTTCACTGCGAGCATGATCGCGCCCAATTCACCGGGCGGGAAACCCGGCGGAATGGCGACCTCCGCCCCATGGAACCGCACCACACATTCACCGCCCCCCGGTCGGGGCAGCGCCGCACTGCATTTCGCGGTCACCGCCGGAGCAGTCACTTCAACAAACTGCGGCGAGCCCACAGGCGCTTTGGTCGCGTTCAGCCACTTGTAAACAAGGGACTCGTTCACCCCGGCCTCCCGCGCGATCTCGGCAACCTTGCCGCCTGCGGCAGCCTTGCTGATTGCGAGGGCCTTCACCTCATCGGGCCAGGTCCGTACACCCTTTGCATTTACGGGAACCGGAACGCCCCAAACCTCTAGGCCACCATTGGCCCTGTCATCCAACATCCAGACCTCCTCTGTTGAGACCAGGCCATCATCGCAAAACCCTTATTTTATTGAAACATGGGGTCTTTGCACCGCTTACAGAACACCGGCGCCAAGGGGGCGCACAGGATTGGGCATGTGGCAGAGTTTGACGGGATCAAGCTGGATACCGCCACGCATTTTGCCTTCCGGCCCGAGTGCATGGCGTGTCCCGTCGTGCAGCTCTGCAAGGGGTCCTGCATGTTCCTTGAGGGGGAGTTCTTCAAGCAGAGCTGCGCCAACGAGTTCGCGTTCAATATGGGGATCATGATGGCCGCGGTGTGGCATTTGACAGGGATGGTGGTGGTGGGGATCACGTTAGGCCGCCGCCTAACGCCCGGTGCCAACGATGCATCCCTTCCCCAAAGCGCAGCCTGAGGCCACCAAATGGAAATCGAACTCTGGACGCTTTTCGACGCCCTTATGAAATGGGTCATCATTCCCATGGCAGCACTCCTTTGGGTCCATAACCAAAAAATTGGCGCCCATGAAAAAGAAGTTCTGCGCATCATGACCCTGCTCTCCGAACGAAAGGAACAGCGCGACGAGGATCGCGCTGAATTGAAAGAGGCGCTGCGCGATCTTCGGGCCGCGATCCTGCGGCTTGATCAGCGGTTGGCGGATTTTGCGCTAGCGCAACCTGCGACGCCGCCAGCTGGACGCCCAGCCGCGGCAAGGCGCGCGAAGAGCTGACCAAGACCGACCATCGCACTCCCCTGCCCGTCGCATCTGCGGCGGGTTTTGTCATTTTAAAGGACAGCACCATGGCAGACCCGATCCGAACCTTCCGCCACTTTGGGGAGGTGCCAGCAAGCCTCTGGCGATGGAAGAACTTCTCGCCCGCCGAGATTGCCTGTCGTGGCACAGGACAGCTGAAACTGCACATGGAGGCCCTCGACAAGCTGCAGGCGTTGCGTGACCGACTGGGCAAGCCGCTGATCCTTCGCTCAGCCTATCGCAGCCTGGAACACAACCGCGCAGTGGGCGGAGCGAAAGCGTCAAAGCACATGGATGGCACGGCCTTCGATATTGCCATGAGCAATCAGGATCCGGTTGCCTTTGAAGCCGCAGCCCGGGCCGTGGGGTTCCTCGGCTTTGGTTACTACCCCCGCTCAGGCTTTATGCATATCGATCTTGGCCCAGCGCGGATCTGGGGCGAGAGATTCCCCCCGCGCGCCACAGCTTTTGCGCCCGAGGCGCCACCAGCACGCGAGGTGCTGGCGAACAGCCGAACGCTGCGTGGAACAGGAGCCGCCGGGGTGGCAACGGTCGGGGCTGCAGGGGTCGAAGTGGCGCAGGATGTCTTAGCTGAGGCGCAAGGGGCAGTTCTCCCGCTGGTGCCTTATCTCGACACTCTCCGTTGGCTCCTCATCATGCTGGCGCTGGGCGGTATCGCGCTGGCGGTATGGGCGCGGATCGATGATTGGAAAAAGGGCCTGCGCTGATGTGGGCGAGCCTCGCGGTCGGGCTTCTCGCCCGGCCATGGGCGCGGCGGATGGCGGCTTACGCCCTCGTCGCGCTCACCATCGCCTTGTTTATCGTCAACCTCCGCCGCACGGCCGAGCGCGCGGGCCGCGTCGCCGAGCGGTTTGAGCAACTGGAGCGCACCGATGCAATCCACCGCCAGATGCTGGACGCAGCCGCGCGCCGCCCTCGCAGCCGCGACGATCTTCTTGACCGCCTGCGCGAGGGTGGGTTCTGAAACCCCGCCCAGCGCCTGCCCACCCGTGGTGGATTACAGCTGGGCTGAACAAACGCGCCTAGCCGACGAGGTCGCCGCGCTACCGGAGGGGGCGGTGATCGTTGGCTGGCTCGCCGATTATGCTGTTTTGCGCGATCAGGTGCAAACTTGCCAATAACCGCGCGGTCCCCGTCACGAAATCGAAACCGGGATCAGGCTGTTTCGATCGGAAGTGCTCCATCAATTCGATCACGCAAATCTTTACCAGTTTTCGCAAAACCAAGTAGCCGGGCTGTCGCGACGATCAGGTCTTCTCTCGGCATTTCTCCGCTTTCGGCGATCACGCGTGCCGCCGCTGCCCGAATTTCGATTGGCGGCAGAAACTCAGCCTTGGCGGGTGCATTGTCGCGCGAACGATCATGCACCGGGCAGTTACTGCGCTGGGCCTCGGTCATGGCAAAGTCGCCATCCATCACAACTGCTGCCGACCGAACGGCAAGGGTGAGTGCTTGATCCGACGCGCTCTGAATGCGCCCACCGGTGCGCGCCTTGCCAGAAGCTGCAGAGACCCGACGCGCAACCAAGTCACGATGGATCAGACCCTCAGCAGTGACGATCCTGCTCACCAAGTCGACCAGAAGGTAAATCGGTGCTTTATGGGGCTCGACGTTCATCATCACCTTGAAATTCGATAGCAATTAAGCTGGCGCGCTGAGCTCAGGCGGTGGCGGCGAGACCGCCTCAGCCAATGGCTCTGCTGCCGTTTCCACAGCAGGCGCGCGGCGGCCGCCCGTATTTGCACCCGAAAACGCTGGTTGGCCAAATGAAAACCGCCCGCGAATTTCTAGGGGAAAATCTCAATAGGCGTGCCATCTCGAACCATCGAGTAGATCTCCTCGATCTGCCGATTGCTGACGGCAATACAACCCGCTGTCCAGTCTCGGACATTGAGAGGCTCTATTCCGCGTCGGGGGCCGCCGTGGATGAAGATATCTCCTCCGGGAGAGCGACCCTGTTCGACTGCAAAGGCAGCGTCGATCTCATTTGGATAGGAGATACCGATGGATAAATGGTAAAGGCTATCCGGGTTGCGCCTGTCAATGACGTAGCTCCCCTCGGGCGTCTTTCCATCGCCTTCGAACTGCTTGTGCCCTTCCGGTGCAAAGCCAAGACCAATAGGGTATGTTTTCAAAGGACCCGTTTCGCCATCAAGGAAAAGCAGTCGTTGGGATTTGTAAATCCGCAACCGCGTGACCGGTGGCCCGTCATAAGTTCTAAACTTCCCTGCGCAAGCAGACAGCAGAACTGCGACCGTGCCCAGCAAGAAAACGCGTCGTGTCCCGATAGATACCATGTGTGCTAGTGTCCAGTTCGCAGTGATCGCATCCGAGCGTTCGAGGCCGCCCTGTTCGATAAGGCCAGAGTGTCGCCTGACACCGATTACGGTCAGAAGTACCCTATTATCGACACCACCGAGACACAACTGGCAACACGAGGGAGCACCGACTCCACAGTGTTTCGTCAAGCAGGTGGGCTTCTTCCGAGGAAAATTATCCGCGAACTTAGCGTAACGACCATGTGAGACGTTGCGGTCACGGGCGGCCGACCAATCCAGGTTCGGGATACCATGTATCGCGATCAGATGGCGACCGCAGCGGACTAAGCAGGCGCGAGGTTCCTGGTTTATTTCTCT
>CALBSG010000176.1 GCA_937927675.1 uncultured Paracoccaceae bacterium
TTCCCTACACGACGCTCTTCCGATCTATCACGATGATCCGGTCCATCTGGGCGATGGTGGACAGGCGGTGGGCGATGGCGATCACGGTCTTGCCCTGCATCACCCCGTAAAGCGCATCCTGGATAAGCGCCTCGGCCTCGGAATCCAGGGCAGAGGTGGCTTCGTCAAGGATCAGGATCGGCGCGTCCTTCAGGATCACGCGGGCCAGCGCAATGCGCTGCCGCTGCCCGCCGGACAGCCGCACGCCGCGTTCGCCCACCAGCGCGTCATAGCCACGCCGCCCTTGGTGGTCGATCATGCCATCAATGAACTCATGCGCCTCTGCCGCCTTTGACGCGGCGATGATCTCGGCCTCTGCCGCCTCGGGGCGGCCATAGGCGATGTTGTCGCGCGCCGATCGGTTGAACATCGCGGTTTCCTGCGTGACCATGCCGATCTGGCGGCGCAGACTTTCCTGCGTCACATCGCGCACATCATGGCCATCGATCAGCACCCGGCCTTGTTCGGTGTCGTAAAGTCGCAGGACAAGCGCCACCAGACTCGACTTCCCCGCGCCCGAAGCACCAACAATGCCCAACTTTTCACCGGCCCGGATGGTCAGGTTGATATCCGCCACCCCGCCGCGTTGGCGACCATAGGCAAAGGTCACATTGTCAAAGGTGATCTCGCCCTTGATGCGCGGCAAGTCTTGGGCCGCGGGGCCGTCGGCCAGTGCATGCGGGGCAGCAAGCGTATGCATGCCGTCCTCCACCTCGCCCACCGAGGTGTAGATCGTCATCAGGGTAAAGCTGACCCAGCCCGTCATCTGCGCGATCCGCATCGAAATCGCCCCCGCCGCGGCAATGTCACCCGGCGTCGCCACCCCCTTTTGCCACAACAGGATGGTGCCACCGATCAGGATGACCGGAAGAATGCCCGCCAGCGTCATCAGGGCCAGCCGGAACCACGCGGCAATGACGCCATATTCCAGCGACCGATCGCGGAACACTTCCATCGCTTTCAAGGCCACCCGGTCTTCAAAGGCGGAATGCGCGAAGAGTTTGACCGTCTTGATATTGGTGATGGTATCGACCACCTGCCCCGTCACCATGGCGCGGGAGCTGGCCCGCGCGGCAGAGTTTTCCCGCACCATCGGGATGAAGAAGCGGATCAAGACAAGATAGCCAATCAGCCAAACCGCCAGCGCAACACCGATCCAAACATCGACCGCAAAGAGGTAAGCCACCGAGGCGACGACCGAGGCCAGCGCGAAGAACACGGTGTTGATGGTTTCCGTCGTGACATCGGTTACCGCGCGGGCCGCCTGCATCTGTTTTTGTGCGATGCGGCCCGCGAAATCATTGTCAAAAAAGGTCAGCGCCTGCCCCAACGTCCAGCGATGCAACCGCGACAGCACCAAGGGCAAAAGGTTTGGCCCCAAGGTGATCTGGATCGTGGCCGACGAGGCGGCATAGGACAGCGGCCGCAAGATCAGATAAAAGGCCATCGACCAGATCAGAAGTCGCCCATGATCGGTGAAGAACGAGGCTGGATTGCCTGTCACAGCGGCATCAATCACCCAGCCCAAAACCAGCGCCGAAACCACCTCGGTCACACCCGCCAGCGACGACAGCACCGCCGCCAGCCACAACTGCGCCCAAGAGCCCGACAGGCTCCACTGGAAAAACCGCCCAAGCGTTTGCGGCGGGGCAAGATGGGTGGGGCGGAACGCGTCGATCCAGTCGCCCATGCGCAAAAGGCTCATGCGTCTTCCTCCAACCCGATGAAGCCCCCTGATTGCCGCGCCCAAAAGCGGGCGTAAAGCCCGTTTGCCGTCAAAAGTTCGGCATGACTGCCCTGTTCGGCAATATGGCCATCTTCCAGCACCACGATCCGGTCCATCGCGGCGATGGTCGAAAGCCGGTGGGCAATGGCGATCACGGTTTTGCCCTGCATCACGCCGTAAAGTGCGGCCTGAATGGCGGCCTCGGCCTCGGAATCCAAGGCACTTGTCGCCTCATCCAAGATCAGGATTGGCGCGTCTTTCAAGATCACACGGGCCAAAGCCACGCGCTGCCGCTGCCCGCCTGACAGTTTCACCCCACGCTCGCCAACATGGGCGTCATAGCCGGTGCGGCCCTGCGGGTCTTCCAGCGTCAGAATAAACTCGTGCGCTTCGGCCTGTTTGGCGGCAGCGATCATCTCTGCCTCTGACGCCTCGGGGCGGCCATAAAGCAGGTTGTCGCGGACAGAGCGGTGCAGAAGGCTGCTATCTTGGCTCACCATGCCAATATGGGCGCGTAAGGAGTCTTGGGTAACGGTGGCAACATCCTGCCCGTCGATCAGGATACGCCCGGATTCCGTATCATAAAACCGCAGCATCAGCTTCACGAGGGTTGACTTGCCCGCACCGGACCGCCCGACCACCCCGATCTTTTCGCCGGGCTTGATGGTCAGCGACAGGTTTTGCAACCCGCCCGAGCCGCGCCCGTAATGGTGGCTGATCCCATCAATCTCGATGCGGCCCTCCCGCAAAGCCAGCGGCGCGGCCCCCGGCGCATCCACCAATCCGATCGGGTGGGTGATCGTCTCCATGCCCTCTTGCACCACGCCCAAGGCCTGCACGAGCGCGGTAAACGCCCACATGATCCAATAGGTCATGTTGTTCAACCGCAGCACCAACGCCGTGGCCGCAGCCACCGTACCAACGCTCGCCGCCCCTTGATACCACAGCAAAATCGCCCAACCCGTGACGGCCACAATCAGCCCGCCATTCAGGACAGTCAGCGCCAGATCCATCTTGGTGATGATGCGCATTTCTGTTTTGAAGGTGTCACGCGCATGTTCGATGCTTTCGCGCGCATAGGCCATTTCTGACGCGTGCCGGGCAAAAAGCTTGACCGAATGGATGTTGGTATAGGCATCGACCACACGACCCGTGACGGCAGATCGGGCATCCGAGCTTGCCTTTGACGCAGGCCCAGCCCGCCGCACGGTCCATTTCACCAAAGCCACATACAGCGCGAACCAGACCACCAACGGCAAAAGAAGCCGGGGGTCCGCCTCGGCCAACATGATGCCCGCGCCGACGATGGTGACAGAGGCAAATGCCACGGCATCAAAGGTCTGGAACACCGCATCACCAGCTGCCGGGGGCGTTTGCATGATGCGGTTGGCAATACGCCCCGCGAAATCGGATTCAAACCAGCCGACAGGTTGCCGGATCACATGGGCATGCGCCCGCCACCGTATCATGGTGCCGAAATTCGGCAGGATGGCGTTGTGCAACAGGGCAACATTCCCAACCAGCAGCAAGGGCCGCAAAATCAGCACCGCCAACGCAACGGCGATCACCTCGGCGCCATAGGTCGCCACAAACGCACCCGGCGACAGGGTGGACAAAAGATCCACCAGGCGCCCAACATACCAGATCAAGGCCACATCGGCAAAAGCGGTCAGCACCGACAACAGCGCGGTGACGGCAAAGACCTTGCGGAAGGGGCGGATGTAATCGACCAGAAACGGCCACAGCTTGCGCGGCGGCGTGTCGGTTTGGCTGTAGGGAGCGTAGGGGTCAACAAGGTTTTCGAAAAAGCGGAACATGAGAAGGGCCCTTGGGCAAGACATGCGGAATGGAAAAGCGGAGCCCTGACGGGACCGCCAACGGGATCAGCCCTGTCAGATCAGGTGCCAGATAATCCCGTAGCCCATGCCGTCCTCCTCTGGTTCGGTGCCCAGAAATTAACCCGGGTGCGACGGGTTGTCACGCCCGTTTTCACCCAAGAGCGCGTCGCGTTTAAGCTGCAAATCGCTTTGCAGCCACCGCGCTTCCAGCCGCTTCAACGCCTTGCCCAGGGCAGGCCCGGACAGGGCAGGCATCAAATCCGCGGCGGTGACCGGAAAACGGCTGGCGGCTCCGCGCGCGACGTTGCCCTGCCAATCGGCGGGCAGCGGGGTTTCCAACACAGCGGCCCGCAGCAGCATCGCATCTTCGCCCCCTTGCGCGCCAAGCGTCCACCCCAGCGCCGCCGGGGTCAACAGGCTGCCGACCGCCTCGCGCAGCGCCGCGACAGTGGCGGCATCGGCGCGCGACAGGCGCAGGTCTTCAGACAGGTTCTGCCCGCCAATCGCCGCAAGACGGCGCTGCCACCGGATTTGCACACCCGCCTCCAGATGGATCAAAGGTGCCAAAGCGCGAGGATCGGCCCCCGGCAAGGCATGGGCCAAGACCCCGGTTTGCGCCATCACGGCAAGCGCAGGCGCGGGGTCAGGCGCGGCCAAAAGTTTGCGCATTTCCGCCCCGACGCGTTCGCGCGACAACCCATCAATCCCATCGCCCAAGGCAGCGCAGGCGGCCAGCCCCTCGGGATCAATGCCCTGCGCGGGATCGCCATAATGGGCATGAAAGCGAAAAAAGCGCAGGATGCGCAGGAAATCTTCGCGGATGCGCTGGCTGGGATCGCCCACAAAACGCAGATACCGGGCTTGCAGGTCTGGCAATCCCCCCAAGGGGTCGATGACTTGCCCCCGCGCATCGGCGTAAAGCGCGTTCATCGTGAAATCGCGGCGCGCGGCGTCTTCGGCAATATCACGGGCATAGGCCACCACGGCACGACGACCATCGGTTTCAACATCACGCCTGAACGTCGTCACCTCGTGCGGGCGCCCATCGGCAATCACAGTAACCGTGCCATGCTCAAACCCGGTCGGCACCACGCGCAGGCCAGCCGCCTCGGCCAAATGCGTGACCTCTGTCGGCGGGGCGTCGGTGGCGATGTCAACATCCGCGACCGGCACGCCAAGAAGCGCATTTCGCACGCAGCCCCCCACGAAAAGCGCCTTATGACCTGCCGCTTCCAGCACCTCACACAGGAACTGGGTGCCTGCATGGGTCAACCAATCGCCGGTGATTTTCATGGTGCAGCTCTTTCTGCCAAGCCCCGCAAGATGCGGGCAGTGGCCCCCCAGATGTAATAGGGCCCAAAGGGCACTGCGTAATAATGGCGCCAAGTGCCACGCCACAAGCGCCGCTCAATCCCATAGCGGCCCCGGTCCAAGACATGCGCCAACGGAACGGTGAAAACCTCGTCCACCTCCCCCGCCTCGGGCGCGGGCATGAAATCGGCGGTCACGCGGGCAAGAATGGGGGTAACGGTAAACCCGGTCACCGTTTCATGCGGCGGCAGGCGACCCCAGATTTCAACCAATGTTTCAGGCAGGCCGATCTCCTCGCGCGCCTCACGCAGGGCGGCGGCCTCAAGGCTGGCATCGGTCGGGTCCAGCTTACCGCCCGGAAAGGCGATCTGGCCCGGATGATGTTTCAGATGCGAGGCACGTTTGGTCAGGATCAAACGATCGCCCCAAATAGCCACCAGCACCGCCGCCGGGCAAAGCACCCGGTCTGGCGGCAACTGGAGTGCAGGGTTCAGATCAAAATCCGACGACTCGCCTCCGGCGCGTGCAAGCGCGTCACGAAGGCGAAAGGGATCAGACACTCTTTGCCTCAAAGCCCAGCGTCAGCGGATCCAGTTCGTAATGCGCGCTGCAAAACTGGCAATCCGCCGTGACCTTACCCTCGGCCGTGGTCATTTTCTGAATGTCCTTGGCCGAATAGATCGACATCGCCTGCCGCACCTTGTCTTCCGAGCAGGAGCAGCCGAATCGCAGCGGCTGCACGTCAAAAACGCGCGGGGCCTCTTCGTGAAACAGCCGGACCAGAAGTTCGGTGGGCGAAACCGAGGGGCCGATCAGCTCCAACTCTTCAACCGTGTCGAGCAGGGTATTCGCCCGCGTCCAATTCTCAGCCTCTTCACCGCCAAGAATGTCAGCATGCGACAAAAGCCCGCCTTCACCCGAGCCGCCTTCGGCCGCGACTTCGCGGTGGCCGCCGACGGACGGCATGTGCTGCAACATCATCCCACCGGCCCGCCAATGCGGCAAACGACCGGGCATCTGGCTTTTGCCATAGGTCAGGGAAAACCGCGTCGGCAGCTGTTCGGATTGCGCGAAATACGTCTCGGCACAGGCCGACAACGATCCGCCGGCAATCGGCGTAAAGCCTTGATAAGGCAGCATACCTTCGCCTTGATCGATCATCACCGCGAAATAGCCTTCGCCAATCTGGCTGAAGGGATCAGCGGCATGGTCCAGCCGTTCATCGTCATAGCTGGCATAGGCGCGGATGCGGGCCGTCTCACCATCTTCGGAGGGGCCATAATAGTCGGTCGCAATCAACCGTGCGGCACCTTTGCCGCGTACCTGAAGGGACAGCTTCCAACGCAGTTTGACAGATTGGCCAATCAGCGCGGTCAGGACCGCCATTTCAGCCACCAGCGCCTCGATCACCGGGGGGTAGTTGTGCTGTTTCAGAACCTGATCCAACACGCCGTCCAAACGGGCGACGCGGCCGCGGATGTCGGCGCGATCAAGCTGAAAGGGCAGGACGGTGTCGTCCCAGGCGATGTTCTGCACGGTCATATGGGGTTTCCTAAGGCTGCCGTTCTTGGCATATCGCGCCTATATAGTCAGGGCAACCGCCGCACCAAGGGGGCAGACATGATCAGACGCTATGGCGAGGCCGTGGTGCCAGGCCAAATCTATCGCCGCCGCCCCGGTGTCTACGGCATTTTGTTACGGGGCGATGATATTCTGCTGACCCATCAGGCAGAACCCGACGACGAATTCCAACTGCCCGGCGGTGGCATTGATCCGGGAGAAAACCCTCTGCCTGCGCTGCACCGCGAGGTGATGGAGGAAACCGGTTGGCACATCACCGATGCGCGGCGGTTCGGCGCGTTTCGGCGGTTTTGCTATATGCCGGATTATGGCTTTTGGGCAGAAAAGATCTGCACGATCTATGTGGCACGCCCAACGCTGAGACGCGGCCCACCCACCGAGCCGGGACATTCCGCGCATTGGATGCCCGCGCTGCAAGCGCTTTCGGTTTTGGGCAATCCGGGCGACCGGGCGATGCTGGCACAGGTTTTGGGTTACTCCCCCCGGTAGTCAAAGATCAGCGCCGAAACGTCGTCGGGAAATTCATGGCCCCCGGCATGGCGTGACAGATCCCAGACCAAGGCCTGCAAAAGATCCGCACTCGACAAGCCCGAATTCAGGGCCAAAAGCGCCAAAAGCCCGTCACTGCCCAGTTCGTTGCCGGCCGGATCTGGACATTCGCTCATGCCGTCCGAGGCCAGAATCAGCCGATCACCGGGACGAAGCTCTCCAAGGGTCTGCGCATAGATCGCCCCGTCAATAAGCCCGATGGGCAGACCGCCCTCTCCCAACATTTCAACCTTGCCGCCTTTGCGCAGCACCATTGGATGGGGATGGCCCGCTTGGGTCAGGGCGAAGGCGCCTGTGGCGATATTCACCTCGGCATAGGCGATCGTAAAATATTGATCGACCTGCAGATCTTCCAGCATCAGCCGGTTCAGCCGCTCTGCGACGACCGCCGGAGGATAGGCGTCGCGCCCGCCATCCGCGCCGGTTTTCAAAGCAATGTTCTGATCGGGAGAGCCACCAGACAACAGCCCTGCCAGTCGCGCGGTCATCATCGCCGAGGCGACGCCATGGCCTGAAACATCAACCGAAAACAGGCCCAATCTCTGGTCATCAATCGCAAAGCTGCCCACCAGATCGCCCCCGACATGGCCGGACGGCTTCAACAGCAGTGACACCGTGCCGCCGCCATAATCCCGGAACCGGTCGCGCATCAGCCCGTCTTGCAACTTGCGGGCCTCAATCAGGTCACGATCAAGCGAATCATAAAGTTTTTGCAATTCGTCCAGCGTGGCACCGATCAGACGGTTTTTTTGCACCAACTCGCGCTGCATGCCCAAAATGCGCTCACCCGCCCGCATGCGCGCCCGCAATTCGTCGAAACTGACGGGCTTTGACAGAAAATCATCGGCGCCAACTTCCAATCCATCAGCCACTTCGGCCTTTTCGGATTTCGAGGTCAGAAGCACGAAATAGCCATAGCCTTCGCGGGGCAGCTCTTTGAACTGCCTGCAAAACTCAAGCCCCGTCATGCCTGGCATCATCCAGTCTGACAAAACCATTTCAAAAGGCGTCGTCCGGCACGCATCCAGCGCCTCTTCGCCAGACGAGGCTTCGGTCACCTGATAGCCCCAGCGCTGTAATTGCAGCGCCAAAACCCGCCGCTGTGCCTTGCTGTCATCGACAACAAGCACGGGCAGTGGCCCCTTCGCCCCGGCCTGCGGGCCGCTGATTTGTACGTTTGTTGCCAAGGCCCCCCCAATATTGCGGCAAGACTGCCCGCCTGGAGGCCTCTGTCTGCGCCGAACCTGTTAAGACGAGGTGAAGGCTAAAATGCGCGGCATCCGGGGTTTCTGGCTAAGGAATTCTTAAACCCCAAACGGCAGGCTGCAGCGGCGGAATGACAGGAGACGCAGATGATAGACTGGGCCCGCGTGACGGAATTGCAGAATGAAATCGGGGCAGAGGATTTCGCGGATGTCGTCCTCTTGTTTCTCGAAGAGGCGGATGAGGTCGTGGCCAAATTGCCCGGCTGCACCGACGCCCCTTCGCTTGAGGCGGCACTGCATTTTTTAAAAGGATCGGCCCTGAACCTTGGGTTTCAGACACTCGCCCAACTTTGCCAGACCGGCGAACGGCTGGCCGCCATGGGCGACACGGCCATCGACCGGGCGGCAGTGGCGCAGGCCTATGACGCCTCAAAAGCCGCATTCGATATCGGACTGGAAACACTGGGCGGCACGCGCGCCGCCTGATTGCCCCCTTGCGCCGGGCAAATGCGGCGCTATGTTCCAGGTCACCTCGGGGTGCCTGAAAGGGCTGAGATGCAGAAATGCGGACCCGTTGAACCTGAACCGGCTCATACCGGCGGAGGGAAGGTGCATGGAACTCCTCCATCCCGACCTGAACCGTCGCAACTGGAGGAACCTATGAAGACCATCCCTCTCGCTGCGGGTTTTGCGTGCCTTGCCACTTTGGCAGCGGCCGATACTCCCGTTCTTGATGTCTACACCTATGACAGCTTTGCTGCGGAATGGGGCCCCGGCCCCGCGATTGAAAAGGGGTTCGAAGCAACTTGCGGCTGCGATCTGCGCTTTGTAACCGCAGGCGACGGCGCGGCCTTGCTGGCCCGTGTGCAATTGGAAGGTGCCGCCAGTGCCGCCGATGTGGTGGTTGGAATTGACACCAACCTGACCGCAGCAGCCCGCGCGACCGGGCTTTTCGCCCCCCATGGACAGCCCGCCGTTACCGGCCTGCCTATGGCCTATGACGATGCCGATTTTCTGCCCTTTGATTGGGGCTGGTTTGCCTTTGTGCATAACAAAACCCTCGCAAATCCGCCAAAATCGTTTGAGGAATTGGCGGCATCCGACCTGAAAATCGTGATCGAGGACCCGCGATCCTCTACCCCCGGTTTGGGTTTGGTGATGTGGGTCAAGGCGGCCTACGGTGACCGCGCGGCCGAAATTTGGGCCGGGCTGAAGGACAATATCGTAACCGTCACCCCCGGCTGGTCCGAGGCCTATGGCCTGTTCTTGGAAGGGGAAGCGGATATGGTGCTGTCTTACACCACCTCGCCCGCCTATCACCTGATCGCGGAAAGCGATGACAGCAAAGCGGCGGCCGCCTTTGGCGAAGGGCATTACATGCAGGTCGAGGTGGCGGGCAAGCTGGCCGCCAGCGACCAACCTGCCTTGGCCGACGCTTTTCTGGCCTATCTGGTGTCGGATGCAGCGCAAAACGTGATCCCGACGACAAACTGGATGTATCCCGCAAACCCGCTCACCGCAGGTCTGCCAAAGGGCTTTGAAACACTGATCCAACCCGAAAAGTCCCTGCTTATGGCGCAAGACGAGGCAGGCGCGTTGCGCGATGCCGCGGTGGCGGAATGGCAAGCCGCGCTGGCCAAATAAGCGCAGCCCTTCTGGGGCTGGCGGTTGCCGCGCTGACCCTTGGCAGCGCGGCAATGACGGCAGGCCATGCGACGGATTGGTCGCTTGGTCCCGCCGATGGCGCCGCGTTGCGCTTTACCCTGCTGCAGGCGGCCCTTTCTGCCGCAGTGTCCGGGGTGCTGGCCATCCCGCTGGCCCGTGCCTTGGCCCGCCGGCGCTTTCCGGGGCGGAGTCTGTTGATCCGTCTGCTGGCAGCCCCCTTCCTTTTGCCGGTCGTGGTGGCCGTGCTGGGCCTGCTTGCGGTCTTTGGTCGTGCCGGGCCTGTCAACGCTGCGCTGGCAGCCGCTGGTTTGCCGCCTTTGTCGATCTACGGCCTGCATGGCGTAGTCATTGCGCATGTTTTCCTCAACCTGCCCTTGGTGACGCGGATGCTGCTGCAAGGCTGGCAGGCCATTCCGGCCGAACGTTTTCGACTGGCCGAGGCGCTGGGGATGCCGCCCCCGTCGCAGTTTCGCCATCTGGAATGGCCGATGCTGCGCAGCCTGTTGCCCGGCGCGTTTGCGACCGTGTTCCTGCTCTGCCTGACCAGTTTCGCCGTGGCCCTGACGCTGGGCGGCGGACCAAAGGCGTCAACGCTGGAACTGGCAATCTATCAGGCCCTGCGCTTTGATTTTGATTTGGGCCGCGCAGCGCTGCTGGCGGCTGTTCAATTTGGCCTCTGCGCGGCGGTCACGCTGGCGACCCTGCGCCTGACACCGGGAGGGGTATTCGGGCCCGGCGTGGACCGCGCGGGAGGGGTGTCCTCGCCCCCCGGTTGGCGGCACGGTGCGGATGCGCTCGCGATTGGCCTTGCTGTGGCCTTTCTTCTGGGGCCGCTCTTGGCCGTTATGCTGCGCGGTCTGCCGGGGCTGGCCGGGTTGCCGTTGACGGTTTGGCCGGCCCTCGGACGATCTGTTGCCTTGTCAATTGCATCGGCCCTGCTGGCCAGTACGGCCGCCCTGACACTGGCCTTAGCGGTTACGCGAGGGCAATCTTGGTTGGAAATCGCTGCGATGCTGCCGCTTTCGGCCTCCGGCCTGGTGATGGGAACTGGGCTTTTTCTTGCGGTCCATCCGACGATCTCGCCGGAAAGTCTGGCCCTGCCGGTGACGCTGATGGTCAATGCCACGATGGCGCTGCCCTATCTCTTTCGCCTTCTTTTGCCCGAGGCGCGGGCCTTGCGTGCAGATTATGGGCGACTGTCCGAAAGTCTTGGTCTGACTGGGGTCGCACGCCTGCGGCTTGTCACCCTGCCCCGGCTTGCCCGGCCATTGGGCTTTGGCACCGGGTTGGCAGCGGCGCTGTCGATGGGGGATCTTGGGGTGATCGCCCTGTTCGCGGGCGAGCGGACAGAAACCTTGCCGCTGCTGGTCCAACGACTGATGGGGGCCTACCGGATGGAGGCCGCCGCGGCGGCGGCCTTGGTTCTTGTCGCCGCAAGTTTTGCCCTGTTCTGGGCTTTTGACCGATGGGGGGCTGCCCGTGCTGCGACTTGACCGTGTGGAGATATCGCAAGGCACGTTTCGCCTGACCGCCGATTGGCAGGTGTCTGCCGGCGAAAAGGTGGCCGTGATTGGCCCATCAGGTGCGGGAAAATCAACCCTGCTGATGGCGCTTGCCGGGTTCGTTCCATATGCCGGAAAAGTGCTATGGCAGGGTGGCGATCTTGGCCCGATGCCGCCCGGCGAAAGGCCCCTGTCGATCTTGTTTCAAGATCAGAACCTTTTTCCACATCTGACCGTTGCCCAGAACCTTGGCCTTGGCATTTCACCGCGTCTGAGTCTGGGCGCAGAGGATCACGCCCGGATCGAGACAACATTGCAGCGCGTCGGCTTGGGCGGCATGGGCGCGCGGAAACCGGGGCAGCTTTCGGGCGGCCAGATCGGTCGTGCCGCGCTGGCCCGCGCCCTTTTACGGGCCAGATCAATCCTTTTGCTGGACGAACCCTTTGCTGCCCTTGGCCCTGCGCTAAAGGCGGAAATGCTGGACTTGGTGGCCGAAACGGCGGCAGAAACCGGCGCCACGGTTTTGATGGTCACCCATGATCCGGCGGATGCACGGCGCTTTGCCGGGCTGACCGTGCTGGTCGAAGCCGGCATCGCCCACGCCCCGCAGCCCACGGCAGATTTGTTCGCCAATCCCCCGCCCGCCCTACAGGCCTATCTTGGTCAATAAAAAAGCCGCCGCGCAACGCGCGGGGGCTTTCTAGATCAGATCCTGTCAGGATCAGGCGTGCTTTTTGCCTTTGACACCGGCCCAAAGGCGCTTGTTCGTCAGGTAGAGCAGCGAGGTCAGCAGGACGAGGAAGATCACCGCAACAAAGCCGGTCTGCTTACGCGCCATCATGTGCGGTTCCGCCGCCCACATCAGGAAGGCAGAGACGTCTTCGGCCATGTGGTGCAGCGTGGCCGGGTGGCCATCGGCATAGGTCACCTGATCATCCGCAAGCGGCGGGGGCATCTTGATCCAACCGCCGGGGAAGGCGTGGTTTTCATAGAAGGTTTCACCCGCTTCTTCCTTGGTCTCACCGGTGTAGCCGGTCAGGATCGACACGATATGCTCAGGACCACCCATGCCGCGGAACATCTGATTGATGCCCGTGCCATAGGGGCCGTGGAAGCCCGCACGCGACTTGGCCATCAGCGACAGGTCAGGAGCCCCCGCACCAGTGTTGGCCGGGAAGTGGTCCGACGCAATGGCCTCACGCTCTTCACCGGTCTCTTTGTCGATCACGGTGAAGTTCTTGGCATAGGCGCGCACCTGATCTTCCGGCAGGTGAGGGCCGCCCTCATCCGCAAGGGTGCGGATGGGGACATATTTCAGGCCGTGGCAGCCGGCACAAACCTCGGTGAACACCTGAAGGCCGCGTTGCAGCTGGTGTTCATCAAAGGTGCCAAACGGGCCTTCAAAGCTGAAGGCGACGTCATGGGTTTCCGCCTCGCCACCCGCGGCAAAAGCTGCCCCGGTGGTGAGGGCCAGAGCGGAAACGGCGCTGATTACGATTTTGCGAAACATCTTGGTCAGTTCCTTTCCGTCACTCACTCGGCCGCGCCGGGATAGTGGGCCTTGAAGTCTTCCTCGATCGTGGCCGGCAGCGGCAGCGGCTTTTCAAGCACACCCAGCAGCGGCAGGATCACGAGGAAATAGGCGAACCAATAGGTCGCCGCGATCAGCGAGATGTAGGGGTAGATCCCGTCGGTCGGCATCGCGCCCACCCACATCAGCACCACGAAGTCGATGACCAGAAGCCAGAACCAGCCCTTGAACTTGGGCCGATACTTGCCCGAGCGCACCGACGAGGTGTCCAGCCACGGCACCAGTGCCATGACGGCAATGGCGCCAAACATCGCCAGCACGCCGAAGAATTTGGCGTCGATGATGCGGAACGACAGGAAGTTCACCAGCTGCACCACCCAAACGTCGGCGGTGAAGGCACGCAGGATCGCGTAGAACGGCAGGAAGTACCATTCCGGCACGATATGTGCGGGCGTCGCCAGCGCATTGGCTTCGGTGTAGTTGTCGGGGTGGCCAAGGTAGTTCGGCATGAAGCCGACCACGGCGAAGAAGATCACCAGAACAACGCCAAGGGCGAAAAGGTCCTTGATGACGTAGTAGGGCCAGAAGGGAACGGTGTCTTTCGCAGCTTCTTCTTTGGAACCACGACGCACGTCAACACCCGTGGGGTTGTTGTTGCCGGTGGTGTGGAAGGCCCAGATGTGAACGGCCACAAGTGCAGCGATCACGAAGGGCAGAAGATAGTGCAGCGAGAAGAAGCGGTTCAGCGTGGCGTTGTCCACGGCCGGGCCGCCCAAGAGCCATTCTTGAATGGTCGGGCCAACGCCGGGGATTGCACCGAACAGACCGGTGATCACCGTGGCGCCCCAGAACGACATCTGGCCCCAAGGCAGAACGTAGCCCATGAACGCGGTCGCCATCATGGCCAGATAGATCAGCATGCCGACGATCCAGGTCACTTCGCGCGGTGCTTTGTACGAGCCGTAGTAAAGGCCGCGAAAGATGTGAATGTAGACGGCAAAGAAGAACAGCGATGCGCCATTGGCGTGCAGATAGCGCAGCATATGCCCGCCATTCACATCGCGCATGATGTGCTCGACCGAGGCGAAGGCCAGATCGACGTGGGGGGTGTAATGCATCACCAGCACGATGCCAGTCACGATTTGCAGCGCCAGGCAGAACGCCAGCACAATGCCCCAGATCCACATCCAGTTCAGGTTCTTCGGCGTGGGGATCATCAGGGTGTCGTAAACAAGGCTCACCACCGGCAGGCGGGCATGAAGCCACTTTTCAAGGCCCGACTTGGGCTCGTAATGGTCGTGCGGAATTCCGGCCATGTGTCTAGCTCCTTAGCCCAGCTTGATGGTGGTTGCGTCTTCGAAGGCGGCAACCGGAACGTCGAGATTGCGCGGT
>CALBSG010000177.1 GCA_937927675.1 uncultured Paracoccaceae bacterium
CTTGGCCCCGGTGTTCTGACAGGTCATGACATTGCCGCGCAGATCGACGGCAATGCTATCTTCGCGATCCATCCCGCATTTCTGGCCGAGGGCTTCGATGGGCCGCCGACTCTGGATAGAGGCATAGAACTCGTTGATGCGCTCCCCGAGGCCGAAGGCATTCGGGTCCTCCACCAGCGCCTCGAAGATCGACCGCGTCAGGCTGTTAAGCTCCGTAGGCTCAAACCGTCCCGTCCCGATGGCGGTCGCGGCGTCATAGACATTTACCACGCCCTCTAGCCCGACGAAGATGTCGGGCCCGACCTTTTCGGCGAACCAGGCCTTCAGGGCCCGAAGGTCGTGATGCTCCCGCGTCAGCACCGCGTTGAAGCCAGTCCTCCCCGGCCGCTCGGCCAGCAGGGCTTCGATCCAGCACCGCTTATCCGGATCATCAAGCGGATCAGGCCCCCGCAGATGCTGCCCAGGCCCGTCATGCGAGATCGTGATCGCAATGTCTTGTTCTGCGATGAAGTCGAGCTTCTCGCGGTCGAGTAGTGATCCGTTCGTGATGATCGAGAAGGCAGCCCTAGGGAACCGCGCCGCCAACGCCGGCACCAACCGCTTGATCTTGGCCCAGTAAAGAAACGGCTCCCCGCCCCAGAGCTCGATCTTTTCTGGGGCTTGGGCAATCCAGCCGTCGAGTTCGGTCAAGAAGTGCTCGACATCCGAAAGTTTGGAGACCGTGGCATCCGCAATCTGAAAGGCCTGGCTGCAATAGCTACAGGCATAGTTGCACGAGAGCCCGAGCTGGATTTTGAGCAACCGAGGCGCGCGGGATTTGCCCAGAGGCTTGTCTTTGGCCACACGCGGCACCGAGGCGAAGGTTCCCGGGTTAACGGCCAAGGGCAGCCCCTCGCATTCCGGGGTGTGCGGGTTGTAGCGGACGGAATGGCGGCTGCCATCCCGCGCTTCCAGCGTCAGATCAAACCACATCAGTCAAAAAGCCTTTCTTCGATCGCCACGGGCAGATTGACGCGGAAGTTCGCGACGACCTGCACATGGGGCGCGCTCCCCTCATAGGGGTGCTGGTTGTGGGGAATATGTGAGGGGAAGAAGACCGAGAGCCCTGGCCTCGGATTGACCGAGAAGCCATGGCGGCTCTCATAGGGCAGCCGACCCTCATCGAAGTACCGCGACGGATCCTCGATCACAAAGCGCGGGGTGCCGACGGAGTTCACCGGCTGGCCCGCCCCGCTGCCGGTCAGGAAGTGCACGCAAGTGAGGTCCCCCTCCCGGCTGTCTTTGTGTGTCGAGATGAAGCCACCGGGTTTGATGACGAGGGCACGGTTTTCGCAATGGTGGGGGTCGAGGTATTGGGCCCAGGGGCCGAGCACAGCGCGCGCGCAGGCAAAGAGGTGGGATTTCAGGGCTTGGCCGACTTCGCTGCCCTCTAGGATGCCCCGCACCCGGCGCTCGGCCGCAGAAAGGCGCGTGGAATTGCCCCTTACGGCCGCGATGGCCTCGTCGGCGAGCTGCCGGTTAACGTCCCAGTCCACCGGCGTTTCAAAAAAACTGACCCGGGTCGGCCAGAGCTCCAGGCTCGTGCTGCGAACCTCCATCTCAGCACCGGCAGGCACAGTTGCAGTTGAAAGTCTTGCGGTTGGCCGTGATCGTGACCACCCCGGCTGAGCCGCCTCCCGAGAGACTTTCGACGTAGCAATTGTAGGTCGTGGTGCCGCCAAATCCACTGTTGACGGCCCCAGACCCATATACTGCCCCCGTCGCAACTCCCGTAGCGCCAGAACTCGGCACCCCATTCACCAAGGTCACTTCGCTGACATCCCCGGTGCCGATGACCGGCTTGTTGGCGATGCGCGACCAATCCACGAAGCCGGTGTCGTCGATCACGATTGTCGTTCCAACCTTATAGGCCATGGCTGCCTCCTTGCGCCTGATGGGCCAGGATCTCAGCGAGACCTGCCTTGCAGTGGGAATTGGGAAGGTCGAGGCTGCACAGGACCGGGATGCACATCCGCTCCTCGCCCTCGAAGTAGGTGCTGTCGTGGGGAACATGGCCTTCGAAGATGAGCATTGAGCCCGTCCTTGGTTCGACCGCATACCAGCCGCCAGTGTATGCGTCCGGGTTGCGACAGGGCCAAAGCCGCTTGCCGATATTGGCTGGGTCGTAAAACCGCACTGCCCCGCGATGCAGAGAGGTCCCTGGGCAATCAGCGTCCAGCACCACCCGCGGGTAATAGGTACAGACGATGTCGGTCTGGATATGGGTGTGGGTGTTGATGCCGACGTTTTCGCGCAACGACCTACGCTGCCAGAAGGTGTCAGACATCATGCGGATGTCGCCGGTGTGGTCGTATCCATAGGCGAGCCGCAAATATTCCTGCACGCCCGCGGCAACCATCTGCGCGAGCACCGCAATCGCCGGGTCCTGCCGGTCGGTCAGGAAGTTATGGCGCAGATGCCCGAGGTGGTTGGTCTGGTCGCCGACATTGCGCCCATCCCCAGCCTCCCGGATGCGATTGGCCTCGGCATCCTCGGCCGCCAGCGCGTGTAGGCGGTCATTGAAGCCCTCGGGCATCTCCCAATGCTTGTGCAGCACAAAGCTTGGATAGATCGCCTGGAATACACTCGTGGTTGCGATTTCCATCACACCACCTCCAGCACGATCTTGCCGATCGCGGTGTAATGCTCGGTGTTGAGCTTCACGGCGATGCGGTCGCCCGGGGATAGCCCCAGCGCCTCAATGGCAAAGCTACCCGTGCCATCAGCGGCAGTGACCAGACGGCGTTTCGGCAGATAGCCCGCGTCGCTTTCCAGTTTCAGCGCGATGGCATGGGCAAAGGCCGAACCATCCGCGTTCCAACTAAGCGCGACAGGCACATCCACTCGCCCACCGGCTGGCACAGTGGCAGCCTCTGGGCCCAAGGCGTGGAAGTAGAACTGCTTGTACCAAAGCCCGTCCTTCGGGATCGCCACATCATCGATCGTGCCCGCCTGCACTGTGCTGTTCAGCAAAATCGGCGGGATTTGGCACAGGACCTCGATCCGGGCCTGATCGAAGGGCACCACCAAAGGCAGAAACACCACCAGCGCGTTCGAGATGCCTTCGAGTGCCCGGTAGCGGAACGAGGTGTCGATCTTTTCGCGGGCTGATCGGGCAAAGCGGTTTCGCCAGGAGAGCGGCCGTCCATCAGCGCCGACAGCCATGTCGATCAGCGCGTGATCGACGATTTCGTCATGGCCCCGCATGCCGGTTGCAAAGAGGCCAGATCGGCCCTTGTAGATCGCCCCCATCGGCGCGTCAGGGAGGTCCGGAACAAAACATTCATTGTGGGCCATATCCACAAAGCCCGCCTGATTGCCAAAGGCAGGCCGCGCCTCGAGATGCGGCAGAAGATCTGCCCAGAGCATGACCCCGCCCATGCCGGTTGCCGTGCCAGGATTTGCGAACTCGAATACGGCAATGGAGACATAGTCGGGTTTAACATCGACCGCGTAATGGCGCGGCACACCGCAATTGGTGATGGCATAAAGTCCGGTCTCGATCACGGCGCGGTCCTTTTCAGCTGATCGACCTCTTGGGCGAGGTCCTTGATGGCCTCGACGAGGAGGCCCACGAGATTACCGTAAGCGAGGCGCAAGATGCCCTCTGCCTCGACGACGGCCTCTGGCGCGACGGCTTGAACATCCTGCGCAATGAGGCCCATCTGCCGCACATCGCTGCCCGTCATGGTGAAGGTGACGCCAGTTAGCGCCTGAACTTTGGCCAGCGCGTCCGAGATGGGCGCGATGTCAGATTTGAGCCGCGCGTCTGACGAAGAGACGAAGTTCGGGGCGGTCACGACGCCGGTGAAGGTTGCACCGGACAGCGCCGCTTTTGCCGCGATCGCCAGGTCATAGTCGGCTGCGGATTTCGTCGCCATCGTCCCGATCCTCGTCTTTCCCGCGGCGGCCGCGGCCGTGGCTGCGGCCGCAGGGGTGCCGGCCGGAGTGGCGGCAACGGCCGCCGCCGCAGCCGCGGCCGCGGCTTCGCTGTTCGCGGGATGTTCGCCG
>CALBSG010000178.1 GCA_937927675.1 uncultured Paracoccaceae bacterium
ACCTTGATATTGAGTCCCGCGAGGCCTTGGTCGAGGCGCTGACCGAATATTCCGGCGCGGTCATTCTGGTCAGTCACGACATGCACCTGTTGTCCTTGGTCGCAGACCGTCTGTGGCTGGTCAAAGGGGGCGCCGTAACGCCCTATACCGAGGATCTGGAGGCCTATCGTCGCCAGTTGCTGGCCGGGGATGAGGTCGAAAAGCCCAGCCCGAAGGCGGTTGAAAAGCCAAAAAAAGCCAGCCGGGATGAGATGCTGGCGCTGAAGGCCGAGGTGCGCAAATGCGATGAGCGTTTGGCAAAGCTGAATGAAATGCGCGACAAACTGGCCACCAAACTGGCCGATCCCGCCCTTTATGAAGATGCGCGCAAGGGCGAATTGGAGACTTGGAACAAGAAATACGCCGAAGTGATGGACGGTCTGGACCGGGCCGAGGCGCTGTGGATGGTGGCACAGGAAAAGCTGGAGGCGGCCGGGGTTTAACTGCGCAGCAGCGCGGGCAAATCCTCACGCAATCTGTGCAGGCTTGCACAGATGATGCGGTTGAACTTGGCGATCTGCGCGTGCATATCGGGTCCAGCATAACACCGAAGGGGCTGAACGCCATGACCAACGCTACCATCACCACGCTGAAAAACCGCCGCACCGTCTATGCACTTGGCAAGGCGCTGCTGCAGTCCGAAGCGGCTGTCGAAGCCCTGATCAAGGACGCCGTGCGCCTGTCGCCGTCCTCGTTCAACTCGCAATCCTCGCGCGCTGTGATCCTGTTCGGCGCGGCGTCGGAAAAGTTCTGGGGCATCGTCACCGAGACCCTGCGCGCCATCGTCCCGGCCGAAGCTTTTGCTGGCACCGAAGCCAAGATGCAGTCCTTTGCGGCTGGCGCAGGCACGGTGCTGTTCTATGAAGACCAAGCCACCATCAAGGGCCTGCAAGAGCAGTTCGCGCTTTACGCCGACGCTTTCCCGGGCTTTTCGGAGCATTCGTCGGGCATGGCGCAGATCTCGGTCTGGAACGCTTTGGCTGACGCTGGCATCGGTGCCAGCCTGCAACACTACAACCCGGTGATCGACGAAGCTGTGGCCGCAGCTTTCGACGTGCCGGCAAGCTGGAAACTGCGCGCCCAGATGCCCTTTGGCGCGATTGCCGCCGCTGCGGGCGACAAGGCCTATATCGCTGACGAAGGCCGCTTCCTGACCTATGGCGATGCCATCGCTGCGGAATAAGCTGTCGATATTTCTTAAGAAAAGGCCGTCCCTCGGGGCGGCCTTTTTGCTTTGCGCCCGGCGTCGTGACGCTTTAGCGTGGTCGCCATGACATCCGCATTCCTCATCACCGCCTTTGCCACGCTTTTCGTGGTGATCGACCCGCCGGGCCTTGTGCCTTTGTTCATCGCCTTGACCCAAGGCATGGATATCCCCCGCCGCCGCGCCATGGCCGGGCGGGCTTGCCTGATTGCCGCCGGGTTGTTGTTGATGTTTGGCGTCGCGGGTGAGGCGATCTTGACCTTCATCGGCATTTCCATGCCTGCCTTCCGCATAGCGGGCGGTATCTTGTTGTTTCTGACCGCTTTGGACATGCTCTTTGAACGCCGCACCCAGCGGCGCGAGGGGCAGCATGCCGATCCCGACCATGATCCGTCGGTGTTCCCGCTGGCAACGCCGCTGATTGCCGGGCCGGGGGCGATTGCCACCATGATCCTGCTGATCGGGCAGGGCGGTGGCGATTGGGCGGCCACCGGGGCGGTGGTCGGGTTGATGACCGTGATGATGCTGGTGACCTATGCCTTCTTGCTTGCCGCGCCGCCGTTGGAGCGCATGCTGGGCCGCACCGGCACCATCGTGATCACCCGGCTTTTGGGCATGCTTTTGGCGGCGTTATCGGTGCAATTCGTGATCGACGGTGTGCGTGGCACCGGGGTGATCGGATGAACGGCGATAATTTTGGCCAGCTTTTGTATCTGGGCCTGCTTCTTGCGGCCTTGGCGGGCTGGGGCTTGGCCGAATATCGTGGACGCATGGGGCAGGGCCTGCGCAGTCTGGTTGCCTGGGGGATGATCTTTGTGGGCGTGATGGCGGGTTATGGGCTGTGGAAGGACATTCGCCATGATGTCATCGCATCCCAAAGCGAAACCGCCGATACGGTGGAAATCCCGCGCGCCAATGACGGGCATTACTACATCACGCTGACCATCGCCGGCCAGCCTTTGACCTTTATGGCCGATACCGGCGCGTCGGGGGTGGTGTTAAGCCAAGACGATGCAGAGCATCTGGGGATTGACCTGCAAAGCCTTGTTTATGCGGGGCAATCTGCGACCGCCAATGGCATGGTGCGCACCGCGCGGGTGCGCCTTTCGGATGTGACCTTGGGGCCATGGCACGACGACAGCATCGGGGCCTTTATCAACGACGGCGCCATGGTCGGTTCGCTTCTGGGGATGGATTATCTGGGGCGCTATGCGATTGAAATCGCCGGGGACCGGATGATCCTGCGGCGCTAGCGCTGTTTCGGCACCACGCCAATCGCCGCCAAGGCGCGGTCCAAGGCAAGATCCGCCCCGGCCGAGGCCGCAAACGAGGCGCGGACCTGTAACTTCAACCGGTCGAACCTGACCCGCAGGGCGCGCTTTTCTTCGCCCTGACAGTCATTCCAAGGCCGGCCCTGCAACCCCATGACCAACACATAATACCCAATGAAATGCGGCTGGGTTCCCGCCTCCATCAACCGCAGATAGGCGGCATCGGCGCCCATGGCCCGGATTTCATCCGCCGAATGAATCCCCGCGCGGGCAAAGGCCGCTTCCGAGGCGGGGCCAAGGTTCAAGATGGAGGAGACGGGCTCTGTCATAGGAAAAAGGCCAGCCCGGTCGGCTGGCCTTTGGTCTTCAGATCGCCGCCCAATCGCGGAAGATCGGCTGGCTGCCCTGTTGCTGGCTGCCCTGCTGTTGGCCCTGCTGCTGTTGCGGCGCGGGCGTGCTGGTGCCGCCTTGCTGGGGGGTGGGGGAATTCGACATCTGACTGCTCCGTCTCTTGTTCAAGATCCCGGCGTTCTGCCGATGACCATCTTTGCCTTTGATCCGGGCTGGAAGGCGTCGGAAAAGGGTTCAGATTACGACCATTTAACGCGAATTTTCGCCACGGGCAATTGCCGCAACGCGTTTGACGCAGCGTCGGTCCTTCAAGACGGCGTGACTGTGGATATCAGGCAACGGCTTTGGCGGGAAATCCGATGGCCGCCAAGGCTTGCAGCGCCTGATCGGCGGGGCCGGCCACTTTGACCTGACGGTTGGCCAGATCCACCTCAACCGGGGCCATGCCCGGCAGCGGCGCAAGGGCTGCCTCAACCGAAGCTTTGCAATGGCCGCAGGACATGTCGGGAACGGAAAGCAGGGTCATGGGGTATCTCCTTTTGGGGGAATATGGGGGCAGGCCGAGGTGCTGTGCAAGGGGGCGCGGCGCAAGGTCGGGCGAAGCGCCGCAGGGTCTTGTCTTGCGGCGGGGAAGGGCACCATATGAGAGTATGACCCAAACGATCCGATTTCAGCTGGACGGCATGACCTGCGCCTCGTGCGTGGCACGGGCCGAGCGGGTGCTGACCGCGCAAGAGGGCGTTGCCAGCGCCCATGTCAATCTGGGCACTGAAACCGCCGAGGTGCGCTTTGACGCGCCGACGACGCCGGGGGCCATGGCCGAGGCCTTGGCGCGGGCCGGCTATCCGGTGCGGCAAAGGCAGGTGGTGCTGGCGGTCGAGGGCATGACCTGCGCCTCTTGCACGGGGCGGGTGGAACGGGTGCTGCGGGCGCAGCCCGGTGTGGCCGGGGCGACGGCCAACCTTGCAACGCGGGCCGCGACCGTGACGCTGTGGGGCGATACCGATGCAAGTACTTTGGCGCAGGCGGTGCTGCGCGCAGGCTTTCAGGCGGCCCCCATGGCCGAAAGCCAAGGGCATGACCCCAAGGCCGAAGAAGCGCGTCTGTGGCGCGATGCAGCCGTTGCAACGGTCCTGACATTGCCGGTCTTCCTTGCTGAGATGGGCGGACATGTTCTGCCGGGCTTTCACCATTGGCTGTATGGGCTGATGCCGTTGCAAAGCCTGTGGTGGACTGAGTTTCTTTTGGTGACGCTCGTCTTGATCTGGCCCGGCGCGCGGTTTTTCCGCAAAGGTATTCCGGCCCTGCTGAAAGCCGCGCCGGATATGAATTCGCTTGTGGCCTTGGGGGCTGGTGCGGCTTGGGCCTATTCGGTGCTTGTCACCGTTGCGCCCGCGCTGATCCCGGCCAGCTCGCGGGCGGTGTATTACGAGGCCGCGGCGGTGATCGTGACCTTGATCCTGTTTGGCCGTGCGCTTGAAGCACGGGCACGCGGGCGCGCCGGGGCGGCGATTGCCCGGCTGGTCGCCTTGCAGCCCAAAACCGCGCTGCGGCTTTCTGGCAATCCGGGGGCGACGGACCCTGTGGAGGTGCCGATTGCGGCGCTTTTGGCGGGTGACCGTGTGCAGGTGCGGCCCGGAGAGCGGGTGCCGGTCGATGGCGTCGTTGTCGAAGGGTACTCTGCCGTTGACGAATCCATGCTGACGGGCGAGCCGCTGCCGGTGGCCAAGGCGATGGGGGATGCGCTGACCGGCGGCACGGTGAACGGAACCGGCGGTCTGGTGATGCAGGTGCAGGCCGTGGGCAGTGCGACGGTATTGGCGCGCATCATCGCCATGGTGGCAGAGGCGCAGGGCGGCAAACTGCCGGTGCAGGCGCTGGTGGACCGCATCACGCTGTGGTTCGTGCCGGTGGTGATGGCGCTGGCGGCGCTTTCGGTATTGGTGTGGTTGATCTTTGGCCCCGGCTTGGCAGAGGCGTTGGTTGCCGGCGTTTCGGTTCTTATCATCGCCTGTCCTTGCGCAATGGGGCTGGCGACGCCGGTTTCGATTCTGGTCGGAACCGGGCGCGCGGCAGAGCTGGGCATCTTGTTTCGCAAGGGCGAAGCGTTGCAGCGGTTGGAAGGCGTCAAGCGCGTGGCGTTTGACAAGACCGGCACGCTGACAATGGGCAAGCCTGTGGTGCAGACTGTGCTGGGCGATGACACTTTGCGCATCGCCGCGGCGGTCGAAGCAGGGTCGGAACATCCGCTGGCCGCCGCGGTGCTGGCAGAGGCCGAAAGGCTCGCGCTGCCACCGCCGGGCGTGACAGGCTTTCGCGCCATTCCGGGGCATGGGGCCGTTGCGATGCTGGACGGTGTCGACGTGTCGGTCGGGTCGGCGCGGATGTTTCCAAACCTGCCGCCGGAATTTGCAGTGTCCGCCGCAACCGCACAAGCACAGGGCCAA
>CALBSG010000179.1 GCA_937927675.1 uncultured Paracoccaceae bacterium
AGGTTGCTCCAGGGGAGGCACGTGGCAAGGCCAATGTGACGCTCTATGGCGCGCTCGCATCGATCTTGGATTTTGCAATGGGCGCCACACATGCAAAAGCCACCGCGGACGGTGGCTTGTGTAGGGTCTTAATGGTTGCGGGGGCAGGATTTGAACCTGCGGCCTTCAGGTTATGAGCCTATACCCAAACGATTCCAATAACTTAGCAAATCCAGATACTTAACCGACAAGCCTTTGATATCGCGAAATTTGTGACCCGGCATTCGGCCGCATTCGCCTACATTCAGCCGCAAATACGACGCGAAACCCGCATTCGCGGGTTGATGTGGCGTTGATGTAGCGCCACCCCCATCCTGCCCAAGCTTGATCACCAGATCCCCTTCTGCCGGGACAACTGCATCGACGCGCTCGGCCCTTACCTGCCGTTCGGCCCGGCTCATCAGGCGACGATAAAGCAGTCATTTTTACGACGCGCAGCGGCGATCGCAGCAATGCCGCGAAACCTTCTTTTTGGGGCTGTTCGCAATCATCCATGTGACGCGCAAGTCTAGAAATAATGCCCTCCACGCCAAGGCAGAATATCTTGAAGAATTGGCTCGGGCGTTGCCAGCAAACAAATTTCCAGTGCCGTCCAGTTTGGCCTATTCTTTTCGCAACAGACCCGCGATGGCGGTGGCAATATCGGCCGCCATGTCGATCTTGTTGGTCCTGTGCGTAACGGTATTTGTTGTCACGATCCGACCTGCGGCGGCAGTCAGAAGCGCGTGGCTTTCCGCGGCGAAAATCGCGTGAACGGCAAGGCAGACGGGCGGCGGGTGGCCGAGTTCGGTCACATGGCGCGCGGCCGCGATCATGGTGCGCGCAGAAGATATGATGTCATCGACCAGCACTGGCGTCCGGCCTCTCAGCCGGTCCGGGTCGGGCAAGGAAATCCGCACATCAAAGTCGCCGAGACGCTCTTTTTCCAGCACCTGCCAAGGAGCGCCGGCCAGTTTCGCGACTTGAGCCACCCATTGCTGACTTTCGACATCCGGCCCGATCAGAACCGGATTGGGCACGTTGCGGGAAATCCAGTCCGCAAGGCGTGGGGCGGCGGCAACCACCTGGCTTGCAAGGGAATACACCTCGCCCAATGAAGCATAGCGGTGGAGGTGGGGATCAACCGTGATCAGCCAGTCGAAGCTTGCCGATAGAATACGCCCAATGCTTGTGGAGGTGATGGCTTCGCCGGAATGAAAGCGACTGTCCTGCCGGAGATAGCAAAGATAGGGCGCAACCAACCCGACGCAGCGCGCGCCCAGAGAACGGGCGGTATCCGCAGCGAAGATCAAGGGGGCCAGCTTCGCGTCGGGGCGGTCAAGCGTGCAAACCAGTATGACCTCCCTGTCCATCGGGTCGGTTAAAAAGGCGCAGATAGGTTTCACCGTCTGGGAAGGTGCGGGTTTCGAGATGACCGGTCTCGGCAGCGAGGTGTCCGGCCAGCACTCCTGCGAAAGCTTCGTTGCCGGGAAGCGCATAGATCAGAGGGATCATTGGACTGGTTCCTTCGCTTTGAGCAAGATTGGCGCGGCAACCGTGTTCGCATAAGCCAAGGCGTAATCAAGTTCAGCTGGCGTCTCAGCATGGACTTCGAACAGTGGCTGACCCGCCGTCACCCGGTCGCCCTGCCTGACCAGAAGCTTAATCCCGGCGGATTTCTGGGCGGGCGCTCCGGCAAGTTTCGCTACCTTGGCCAGTGCGCGGTTGTCCACCGACGTAATCCACCCGGCAGCGGGGGCCAGCCAAGGCCGTCGCTGGGCCGCGACTGCAGGCTGGCGCATGCCGCCCTGCGCTTCGCAGATGCGCTGGAACTTGGCCCAGGCCTGACCGTTGCGCAGGGTCGCAAGCGCCAGCGCTTCGCCAGCGCCTGGCACGCAATGATTGACAAGTTCCAGCACGGTTCCAGCCAGCGTGCAGGCGCGGGCTTGCAGGTCTGCCGGTAAGTCGGGGTCTTGCCGCAGCACCGCCAGCACGTCGCGCGCCTCTAGCGCAGGGCCAACTCCGCTGCCGACCGGCTGGCTGCCATCCGAGATCAGGGCCCGAGCGGTAATGCCAAATGTCTTGGCAACCGCGATCAACCGAGCCGCCAAGGCCTCTGCTGCGGCCAAGCTTCGCAGTTTGGCGGTTGGGCCGACTGGCAGATCCAAGACGAGATGGCTTGCACCGGCGGCGACCTTTTTGGAAAGGACCGAGGCGACCAATTGCCCCTCGGAATCCAGATCCAGCACCCGCTCGACCCTGATCAAGAGATCATCCGCCGGGCTGAGGTTGACGGCGCCGCCCCAGACAACGCAGCCGCCCTCCTGCTCCACCACACGGCGGATGGCGCGCAGGTCGAGGTCGACCGGTGCCAGCGTCTCCATCGTGTCGGCAGTACCTGCGGGCGAGGTGATCGCGCGCGATGATGTCTTGGGCATAGTAAGGCCAAGCGCCGCAACGATAGCCACCACGATTGGCGTCGTGCGGTTGCCGGGAAGGCCGCCAATGCAATGCTTGTCGACAATCGGCCCGACGCCCCAGTCAAGTTGCTGCCCTGCGTTGATCATCACGCGGGTCAGCGCGGTAGTCTCGGTCTCGTCCATAGGAAAGGCGGAACCGGCGGTCAGGAAAGCTGCCGTTTCAATCACCGAATAGCGACCGCTTGCAACATCCGCGATAATCCCGGCGTATTGGGCTTCGTCCAGCCGTTTGCCGAAGATGCGCGCCCGGACGTCGCTGAAGGATTGGAGTGGCGGCGGATGCGAGACCGCGATCCGCGCGCCTTTAACGATACCAAGCTTGTGCCAGGTCAGTTCGGACAGTCCCGCCTCGCCCTGGTCGAGCAAGTCCGACGTCACCTGATAAAGCGTCGCCACGACGTTGTTGCCGCCCGCACTGAGTAGCACCCGAGCGCGAGCGCCAAGACCTTCGGCACGGCAGACGTGGCAATCTTCGCGCATGAAGACCACGGCCTCATCTGCCGTTACAATTCCCATTCGGCGCGCCTTGAGACCGTGGTTCGAATTACCTTCACTCATGTCGGTGCCACCCGTTCTATGGGCTGCGGCATGTGGGACGCCCAGCCGGGTTCTATCCTGATCCGCGACCCCAACGCTGCTGAAGCCACAAGGTCGCCATGGGCGATGAATGTCACGGCCGGGCGGCGGCTAAAGCCAACGAGCCAGCGCAGAAACTTGTCGGCATCGGCAGACAGCATCGGCAGGTTGACGGTGCCAGCGGTGCCGAAGAAGCTGAAGGAAACGGGCATCTGCAAACCCTTACGGTTCCGGGAAAACATTCGGTCTGAGTGGGGCCCGCAGTTGGGCCCCCACAGGTTCAACCCAAAGTCACGGTTCTAAGTAGGTGATCCCGTTCGGGCCATCGCCAACCTCGTAGGTCGCAGTGACCTTCAGTGTGGCGATATCGATTGCAGTTACGGTGTCGTCGTCGACATTGGTGACAAAGACCGACCGGCCATCGTCGCTGATGTCCACGCCATGCGCTGCCGTGCCGGTTTCGATGGACGCGACGACCGTTCCTTTGGCCACCTCGATCACCGAGACGCGGTTGTCCGGCTTATCCTTGCTGCCTTGATCAGCCACAAAGACATAGCGGCCATCGGTACTGGCATGAAGCTGGATCGGCCCGCGTCCGACCGGGATGCGCGCCATCACCTTGCGTTCGGCAAGGTCGATGACCACCACCGCATTCTCGTCCCGCAGCGAGACAAAAGCGCGGCTACCGTCGGGCAGGAACCCGACTTGCACCGGGGTCTTGCCGACAGGAATGCGCGCGACCTCGGTCCGAGAAGCCACGTCGATCAGCGAGACGCTGCCATCCTCGACATTGGCCACCAGCAGCGAGGCCTGATCGGGGCTGAGCCGCATCCCGTGCGGATAGGTGCCGGTCGGAATTCGCGCCACCATCTGCCCGGCCACCAGGTCGATGACCCCAACCGTGTTCTCGCCGGCATTGGTGACGAAGGCGAAGGAGCCGTCCGACAGCGCCACGACATGCGCCGGATGTTCGCCGACCGGGATGAGCGCGCGCGGCGCCTTCGCAAGGTCGAGCGGGTCCAGCACCGCCAGCAGCCCGGACTCGCCATGGCCCTCCATGCCGGCCATGTCCTGACCGGCTTTGCCATGATCCGCCATCGCCATCGGTCCGACCACCAGCAGCGGCTGCCCCCTGCCGGACACATCGACATTATGCGGCACGATCGGCAGCGGCACGGTCTCGACCTGGCCAGTGGACAGGTCGATCCGGCTGAGCGAGTTGGCCGCCTCGTTGGCGGTAAAGACATAGCCCGGGCCGCCGGCGAAAGCTGCCGACGCACCAAGAACCAAGCCCATGAGGGCGGTGCCGACGAGCAGGTCGCGAAGGGTTGAGTGTTTCATCCTGATATCCTTGATCTGGCCGCGGACCCGCATGCGCCGGGTCTTGGGCGGCGTGAGGCTTGAGACGCGGACCCGCGAGGTCCGCGCCGCGATATGTCGAGTTGGGCGACA
>CALBSG010000180.1 GCA_937927675.1 uncultured Paracoccaceae bacterium
TCTGGCCGGCAAATAGCCGTCGTCGTCAAAGTCCAACACCTGTGCAAAGTGCTGGCGATCGTCCCGGTCGCCCATCGTCACTCGCACCGTTTCCGTCGCAGCGGCCCGAATCTCGTCGGCATTCAGTACGTTGTCGCCGTCCTTGTCCGAGGTGAAGAACGCATCTGCGACGTGGTTGACCCGGTCCATCGCCAGCACGTCGCTCAACTCTTGTCGTGAGATCTGGCCGTCATTGTTCAGATCCGCCGCCAGCATCTCGCCCAGGATGCGCGCCCGGTTTTGGGCCTGCCCCACCTGTGCCACGATTTCATAGCGATAAGGTGCGGCGTTCAGGTCATGGCGGCCGTTGTTTTGGGGCAGCACCACCTGCTCCAGCATCCGCAGGCTGTTTTGGTTGCTGCGCCGGGCGATCAGGTTTTCCAGCATCATCAGCAGGTCGCGGTCTTTTCCTGCCTTGGCGATCATGGTCACCAAATCCACCGTGACGGGAAAGCCGGGATCAACCTCAATCGGCAAGTCCTGCGCCAAGGGCAGCGGGCATTCGGCGCAGGTGGCGGCGGTGTCGCCAAGGGCGGGGTCCCCCGTGGCCAGCAAGGCGGCAAGGACAAAGAGCGCGGGGGAGGGACGCATGATATACCTTTCACAACCATCGGTTTGCACAGTCTGGCACCGGATTGTGGCGCATGTCTGGCCGCTGGATGGGAAAATGCGGCCCTTGGCGAAAGAAGGGGCCGCTTGGCCCGGTTGACCTTTCGTGCGCCCCGGCGTATCCCTCGCCTCGTGGCGCTTTGAAACCGGATTGCGGGCCACGTTAAACAAACCGCTAAAAGGGAAACGGATGCGCACGCCCCGGACCCTTGCAGGTTTCGGGGTTTTTCTTTTGGCCAAGGGGGCCTTCGCGATGACGAACGATTGGAAGACGCGCACGAAACTCGTTCACGACGGCATTCGCCGCAGCCAGTATGGCGAGATGGCCGAAGCGATCTTTCTGACCCAAGGCTTTGCCTACCCCTCTGCCGAAGCCGCCGAGCAGCGCTTCATCAAGGCTGGCGAGGATGAGTTCATTTACGCCCGCTATGGCAACCCCACGGTGCGGATGTTCGAAGATCGCATTGCCGCCTTGGAAGGCACCGAGGCCGCCTTTGCCTGTGCCTCGGGCATGGCGGCGGTCAACGGTGCGCTGACCTCGATGCTGAAGGCGGGGGATCATGTGGTTTCCTCCCGCGCGCTCTTTGGCTCTTGCCTTTATATCCTTGAAGATGTGCTGACCCGCTATGGCGTCCATGTCACCTTCGTCGATGGGGCAGATCTTGACCAATGGCGCAAGGCGGTGACGCCCGCGACCAAGGCCGTGTTTTTCGAAAGCATGTCGAACCCGACGCTGGAGTTGGTGGACATTCGCGCTGTGTCCGAAATTGCCCATGCCGTCGGGGCGCTGGTGATCGTCGATAACGTTTTTGCCACGCCGATCTTTTCGCGCGCCGTTGAACAGGGCGCGGATGTGATCGTCTATTCGACGACCAAACATGTCGATGGGCAGGGCCGTGCCTTGGGGGGCGTGATCTGCGGGCGCGAGGACTTCATTCGTAAGACCGTTGAAACCTATATGAAGCACACCGGCGGCTCGATGAGCCCGTTCACCGCTTGGATGCACCTGAATGGCATGGCGACGCTGGATCTGCGGTGCCGGGCGATGGCGGGTTCGGCCCTGACGGTGGCCCGCGCGCTGGAGGGCGATGCCCGCCTGTCCCGCGTGATTTATCCGGGGTTGGAAAGCCACCCGCAACATGCCCTCGCCATGGCGCAGATGGGATCGGGTGGCACGCTGGTCACGTTTGACATCAAAGGCGGCAAAGAGGCGGCGTTCCGCTTTATGAATGCGCTGCAGATCGCCACGATTTCCAACAACCTTGGGGATGCGAAAACCATCGCCACCCATCCCGCGACCACGACGCACCAGCGCCTTGCCCCCGAGATGAAGGACAAGCTGGGCATCACCCCGGGCCTGATCCGCCTTTCGGTGGGGCTGGAGGATGCGGATGACCTGATCGCGGATCTGAAACAGGCGCTTTCCGCCATCTGACCTGTCGCAAACAGGAACGATAACGTCCCTTTCCCCCTTCTTTCAGGGGGGAAGCGGCCCTACATTAACATTCTGACGGGGAATCGCCCCGTGATTGACTGATCCGGGCGGCGCTTTCGCCCGTATTCCTGCTGACATTGACGGCGCAGAAGCGCCCGAACCGAAAGGACTCGCCCCATGAACCTGCATCTGTCCGATAGAGAAACCAACCCCGGCCGCGCCGAGGCCGAGGCCGCGCTGGCCACCTTGCGGCTTTGGGCCGCAAAGGCATCAGAGGCCGAGATCGTGGCTTTGGACCCCCAAGCCAGCCTCTTGGCCGGAGCGTTGGTGGGGCAGGGCTATCCCGTGCTGTCGCGTGATTACCCGGCCGATTTCCGCGCCGATGCGGCCTATAAAGACACGCTGCCCGATTTGCAAAACGGACCGGCCAGCCTGATCCGTGGGGCCAAGCAGACCATCCAGCACGTCGGGATCTCCAACTTCCGCCTGCCGATCCGTTTCAAGACCCGGTCGGGCGAAGCAGTGGCGCTGGAAACCTCTGTCACCGGTACCGTCAGCCTTGAGGCCGAAAAAAAAGGCATCAACATGAGCCGCATCATGCGGTCCTTCTATGCCCATTCGGAAAAGGATTTTTCCTTTGGCGTGATCGAGCATGCGCTGAACGACTACAAGCGCGACCTTGAAAGCTTTGACGCCCGCATCCAGATGCGTTTCTCCTTCCCGATGAAGGTGGAGAGTCTGCGTTCGGGCCTGTCGGGGTGGCAGTATTACGACATTGCGCTGGAACTGGTCGATGTGGCGGGTGTGCGCCAGCATCTGATGCATCTGGACTTCGTCTATTCCTCGACCTGCCCGTGCAGCCTTGAGTTGTCTGAACATGCGCGCATGACGCGCGGGCAATTGGCAACGCCCCATTCGCAGCGCTCGGTCGCGCGGATTTCGGTGGAGTTGACGGGGGCCAAATGCCTGTGGTTCGAAGACCTGATCGAGATTGCCCGCGATGCGGTGCCGACCGAGACGCAGGTGATGGTCAAACGCGAGGATGAGCAGGCCTTTGCCGAGTTGAACGCGGCCAATCCGATCTTTGTCGAGGATGCGGCGCGGTCCTTCTGTGCGGCCTTGCTGAAAGACGACCGCATTGGCGATTTCCGCATCGTGGCCAGCCATCAGGAATCCTTGCACAGCCATGATGCGGTGTCGGTCCTGACCGAGGGGCAGACCTTTGCCGCCACCTCTCTGGACCCGCGGCTGTTCGCCAGCCTTTACCACATCGGTTGATCCCCGCCCAAACCCGCGCGGGGCTTTGTGGCCCCGTGCGCGTCAGACCTAGGGGACGGCCTCACTCGTCCCAGCAGGCGACCTGAACCGTCATGCCAAGGGCTGCAGTGTTCAGCGCATCGGGGGAAAGTGCGGCCGCCCCTTGCACCGGCGCCGGTGTCACAATTCCGGCGCTCTGCAAAAGCGCGGCCAGCGGCGCACTGCCTGCGGCCAAGGCCATGCCCTGTGGCAAGTGTTTGGCGCTGTCGGCCGGGACAGGGATGGCAAGACCCAGAACACGCCCTGCCGTATCCAGAACCGGCCCGCCCATGTCGCCCGCCATCAAGGGGGCCGCAAGCCGCAGGAAGCCCGGCTCCTCGGTCAGCCCCGCCGCAGCATCAAGGCGCCCAAAGGTCAAAACGGGCGCGGGCAAACGCGCACCATAGGAATAGCCTGCCACCGCGATCTCGATCCCCGGTGCAGGGCTGGCACTGGCCAGTTGCGCCACGGCCTGCGGCACCATCGGCGATGTCGCCGCCAAAAGCGCGAGGCCCGTCGCCGCATCCTGCGCGATCAGATCGGCTTCGGTGTCCAGCCCCAAGGTCAGCTTGGCGCAAGCCCCGACATTTGCCAGACTGGTGGCCACATGCCCCTTGTAATCCACGAAAAAGCCCGAAGCCACGCTCTTTGGTTGACGGAATTCCAGCCCTGACAGCATCCCCGCCTTTGTGGCCTCGTCCATCGGCACCAGACCGGGGTCCAGTGCCTTGTCGCCAAGGCCGCGGAACGACGCTTGCAGCGCGGGCAGGATCCGCTCCATCCGCGCCGCATCGGCAGGCTTCCAGGCCACAAGATAGCCTTTGACCGTGCCATCGCGGGTTTCGGCATAGGCATAGCTTTGCACCTTGTCCGACGTGCCCTCGATGGTGAAAGAGGTGTCCTTCCGCTCGCGCGGACCGGTTTTCGGCACCGCCTCCAGCGTTTGCAGAATGTCGTAAAGCCCAGCCAACGCCTCGACCCCGCCGGGTTCGGAAATCAGGGTGATTTGCAATCCTGAGCCGTCTTTTTCGGTGAAATGGGCAAAGGGCGGCGCATAATGGTCAAAGCTGACCAGCGACAAGGGCAGGGTAATCTCAATGCCGGCCTCGGTTTCGGTCACCGTTTCAAAACCGAATTCGGCCAGATCGGCGGCGTGATTGGCCACCAGCGTCGCGCGCTGCTGGGTGGTCAGAACGCCGGTCGGCTCAAACCCGCTGGCCTCTTGCCAAGCGGCCATCGACTTGCGCGTGCCAGCCCCGAAGGCGCCGTCGATGCTGCTGTTGTAAAAGCCATACCATTTCAGCGCGCTTTGCAAAGCCATCCGGTCTGCGTCGGAAAGTTCTGCCTCAGAGGCGCGCGCCTGTTTCAGGGTTTCATCGGACGGGGCGGCGGCAGGGCTGACTGCCCCGGTGTTCTCTGGGGCCGGGGGCGGTGCCACGACGTCCACCGATTTGAACTTCGCGCCATCGGTGACAAAGGCATCCTCGGGCACCCGGCCTGTGCGGCGCAGATCATCCAGTGCCGCCCGCGCGTCATCAGCGCCATAGGGGCCAAGCACGATGGCATGCCACGCGCCGCCTGACATCACCTGAACATCGGGGAATTCGCCCGCATAAGCCGTGGCCCGTGCGCGTGCAGTTTCTTCTGAGGGATAGCTTTCGATCTGCACCCAGACCTGTTCCTGCGCGCCCGCCATCATCGCCCAAGCCACGGCCAAAGCCGAGACCGTCACCAACCGCAAAAGTCCCATCCTACCCCCGACGCGCAGCACGCCTTTCGCGCCGCAGCCAATCTCATCAACAAACCACCCGACCTTGGCAGAGCCAAGCCCGAATACAAGCCCGAATACGAAGGGGACAAAACCTCGGTTCTCCACCCGGCGCATTGACCCTTTGCCGCCTCTTGCCTATGGAGAAGCAACATTTCAAGAGGCTGGCCATGTCTGACGCGATCAAAGCCCCGCGATCCTTTCAGGAAATCATCCTGAGACTGCAAAACTACTGGGGCGCCAAAGGCTGCGCCGTGCTGCAGCCTTATGATATGGAGGTCGGCGCGGGCACCTTCCACCCGGCGACCACGCTGCGCTCGCTTGGCTCCAAGCCTTGGGCGGCCGCCTATGTGCAGCCGTCGCGCCGTCCGACCGACGGGCGCTATGGTGAAAACCCGAACCGCTTGCAGCATTACTATCAGTATCAGGTCATCATCAAACCCAGCCCGCCGAACCTGCAAGAGTTGTATCTGGGCAGTTTGCGCGAGATTGGCATCGACGCCTCGCTGCACGATATCCGCTTTGTCGAGGATGATTGGGAAAGCCCGACCCTTGGCGCTTGGGGCCTTGGCTGGGAGGTTTGGTGTGATGGCATGGAAGTCAGCCAGTTCACCTATTTCCAGCAGGTCGGCGGGCATGACTGCAAGCCGGTTTCGGGCGAGTTGACCTATGGGCTTGAGCGTCTGGCCATGTATGTGCTGGGTGTGGATCATGTCATGAACATGCCCTTCAACGATCCTGACAGCCCGATCCCGCTGACCTATGGCGACATCTTCCGCCAGACCGAAGAGGAATACTCGCGCCACAACTTTGATGGCGCCACGACCGAGATGCTGTTTCAGCATTTCAAGGACGCCGAGGCGGAATGTGAGCGCCTGCTGGCGTTTGAGCCGCAGGACCCGAAAACCGGCAAGCGCATCATCATGGCGCATCCGGCCTATGACCAGACGATCAAGGCCAGCCATCTGTTCAACCTTTTGGACGCGCGCGGGGTGATTTCGGTCACCGAACGCCAAGCCTATATCGGCCGCGTCCGTGCGCTGGCCAAGAAATGCGCCGATGCGTTCCGGCAGACCGAAGCCGGGGCGGATGCATGAAAGGTAAACTGGTCGGAGGGTTTATTGTGTTTGTTGCCCTTGCTACGGGGATCGCCGTCTACTGGCTGCAAGAATACGCCTATTACCACGAGGCCGCCTTCAATCCGGGTGCCGAGATCCTGTTGACGCCGATTGAAAGCGATCAGCCCGAGGTCATCTTGGCCCAGAACGTGCAGGGCATTGATGCCGAAAGCAGTCCGCTGCGGTTTCGGGCCTGTTTCGAGACGCCTTTGACCCAAGGCATGCTGACCGAGACCTATCGCGCCTATGAGGGGGCCGAACCCTTGAATGCGCCCTCTTGGTTTGACTGTTTCGACGCTGCCGCCATTGGGGCCGCACTGGAAAGTGGCGAGGCGCTGGCCTTCTTGTCGCAAGAGGGCATTGCACCCGATGTCGACCGCGTGGTTGCCGTTTTTGCCGATGGCCGCGCCTATGCTTGGCAACAGTTCCGCCCCGGTGCGCTGGAGGGCAACTGATGGCCAAACACCACACGCCCGAAGAAAAACGTGCCCGCCGTGCCAAAAAGGCACAGGAATGGGATGCGCGGGAAAGCTATGCCAAGGGGCTGATGCAGGGCATTCTGTCCATGCTGGAGCCGGGCGATGTGGTGATCGATTGCGGCGCGAACCTTGGCGCGGTGTCCGGCCCCTTGGCCGATACCGGGGCCACGGTTCATGCCTTTGAACCCGATCCCTACACCTTTGGCCGCCTGTCCGAGGCTCTGGCTGGCCGCCCGAATGTGGTTTTGCACAATGCCGCAGTCGGCGCAAAGGCTGGCACGCTGCAACTGATGCGCGATGCGGATTGGGAAAAAGACCCCGACGGTGCCTCGGTGCGGTCCACCCTGATCGAGGGGGGACGCAGGATTGACGCCGACAGTGGGATTGATGTGGAAGTCATCGACTTTCCGGCCTTGTTGAAGGCTCTCATCAAGAAGCACAAGAAAATCGCCTTCCTGAAGATGGATATCGAAGGGGCGGAGCTCGACGTGCTAGAGGCGATGGAAGGGCAGGGGCTGTTCGACAAGATTACCCTGACCGTTGCCGAAACCCACGAAAAGAAATTCAAACACCTGCGCCCGCGCTTTGCGGCCCTGCGCGCCACGGTCGGGGCGAAATACCCGATCACCAAAGTCAATCTCGACTGGATCTGAGCCCATGCCCGACCTTCTGATCGAACTCTTCTCTGAAGAAATCCCCGCCCGGATGCAGGCCCGCGCGCGAGAGGATCTGAAATCCCTCGTGACCAATGGCCTTGTCGAGGCAGGTCTGACCTATGCCTCGGCTGGGGCGTTCTCGACTCCCCGTCGCCTGACGCTGACGATCGACGGGCTGACGGCGGAATCGAAACCCGTCCGCGAAGAGCGCAAAGGCCCCGCCGCCACCGCGCCGCAAGCTGCCATCGAAGGCTTCCTGCGCTCCACCGGTCTGACG
>CALBSG010000181.1 GCA_937927675.1 uncultured Paracoccaceae bacterium
TGGCCAAAAAGCTGGCTGATCATGGCATGGGCCGTCGCGGCCCCCACTGACCCTGCCAGTTTGCGCTCTGCCTCGGCCAAAAAGGCGGGCGTCAGATCGGGTAAGAAACCCTCCTTGCCTTGCAAACGGGCCTGCGCCTCGAAAAAGGTCAAGGCCTCTTCGCCAAGGATGCGCTGCGCCAGCGACAGCAGCGCCTCGGGCTCGGCTTGACCGTGGCTCCAGCCCAAACGCTCGGCCTGAGCTTCGCGGTCAAACGCATTGACGAAGGCCACGCCTTGAATACGCTCCACCGGGTCGGGAAAGGTCAGGACCGAACCAAGCGCAAAGGCCAGCGTGTTCAGCGACAGCGACCAGAAGATCGAATGAACCAGCGGGTCCATGCCCTCGGTGCCAAACAACGCACGCGGGCGCAGCCAATCAAGGCCGAACAGCCCTTCGGCAAAGACATGGGTCGGGATCACCGCATCACTCCCGAACGAGGGGAGAAACAGCGTATAGGCCCAGATGACAAACCCGGTCACCAGCCCGGCCAGCGCCCCCACCTTGGTGCCGCCGCGCCAAAAGATGCCGCCCAGCATCGCGGGCAGGAATTGCGCCATACCGGCAAAGGCAATCAGCCCGATGGCCGCCAGCGCGGCAGATCCGCCGGAAAACCGATAATAGAACAACCCCAGCGCCAAAACGCCCGCAATCGCCAGCCGCCGGGTCAGCAAGACCCCGGCCCGCAAATCGCCCGACAACGCCGCATCGGGCCGCAGTCGCAGCCACAAGGGCATGACAACGTTGTTGGAAATCATCGTGGCCAGCGCAATGGTTTCCACGATCACCATTGAGGTGGCGGACGAAAACCCACCCAGAAAGGCCAACATCGCCAAAGCGCCCTGCCCTTCGGCCAAGGGCAGCGTCAGCACCAACATATCAGGATTGGCCCCTTCGGGCATCCGCTCCAGCCCCATGACGGCGATGGGCAGGATGAACAGGCTCATGGCGAAGAGATAGGCCGGAAAGGCCCAACTGGCCCGCGCCAGATGGCGTTCATCGACGTTTTCCACCACCATGACCTGAAACATCCGCGGCAGGCTCAGGACGGCCGCCGCCGACAATGTGATAAGCCCGATCCAACGGTCGCTTTGAAAGGCCCAGCCGGGGGCCTTGTAGACCGAAATCATGTCGATCATCGGGCCAATGCCCCCCGCCAACCCCCAGACGACGAAACTGCCCACCGCCACGAGTGCCACCAGCTTGACCACGGCCTCAACCGCGATGGCGGTGACAATGCCGTGGTGCTGTTCCTTGGCGTCCAGCTTGCGGGTGCCGAACAGAATGGTGAACAGGGCCAGCCCCACCGCCACCCAAAGCGCCACATTCTCATGGCCCGGCAACAGCCAATCCTCGGGCGCGCCTTGGGCAAAGACTGAAAAGGACAGGGTCAGGGATTGCAATTGCAAGGCGATATAGGGCGTGGCCGCAATCACCGCGATCAGGGTGACAACCACCCCAAGGATGTTCGACTTGCCAAAGCGGCTGGAGATCAGATCGGCAATCGAGGTGACACGCTGTTGCCGCCCGATCCTGACCAGTTTTCGCAACACGAGCCACCAGCCGACAAAGACCAGTGTCGGGCCAAGATAGATCGTCAGAAACTCTAACCCCGAGCGCGCCGCATAGCCGACGGCCCCATAAAAGGTCCAAGCGGTGCAATAGATTGACAAGGACAGCGTGTAGATCATTGGCGAGCGTAGAAAGCCAAGCCGCCCCGTCGCCGCCCGCCGTTCAACGACAAAGGCGACAAGGAACAGGAAGGCGACATACAGCAGGCAGATCAGGACCAGCAGATTGAAGGGCATCTCAGCGCGGATCCCCAGATGGATCGAAGGGGTCCTCGCCCCGGTCCGCCTCGCCTTCGGTGCGGGACAGGCCGGGGGCCAGAGCTGCAGCGGCGGCAATCAGCAACGCCCAGACCACAAAGATGTAAATCGCGGTCTGACCCGCACTTTCCGTATTGCCTTGGCCAAGGCCCGGCAGCACCAAAAGCAGCAGCCCTAATACCGGCAACAACCGACCCGCATCGCGCAGACGGCGGCGGCGATAGACGGCACGCGCAAGAAACAAGGGGCCTTGTGCCATCAGCCCTCCAACAGCGCGCGCACCTTGGCGCGCATCTCGGCATTGGCAAAGGGCTTGGCCATAAAGGCGGAAACGCCCGCGCGTTCGGCAGCCTCGCGGTCACGCCCCTGCCCCTTGGCGGTCAGCATCAACACCTTCAATCCCAGGGTCTCAGGATTGGCCCGCAGCGCCGACAGGATTTCCAGACCGCTCATCCCCGGAAGCATCAGATCAAGGATCACCAGATCGGGGGCGCAATCGGCAATGCGCGACAGCGCGCGGGCGCCGTCGGCTTCGACCACGACCTCGCAGCCCTCGCGCGATAGGATAAAGCGGATCGCCTCGGCGATGTTCGGCTCATCCTCGATCAAGAGCACACGGCCCGGCATCTATTCTCCGTGGATTGGTGGTTCAGTGCTGCCGACTATCGGGGCAAAACCGGCATCTGTCAAAAGAGATCAGCCTTGCAGGATCGACGGCTCGCGCCTTGCGGGACAGGCGGGGCGCGGACAGATGCGGCAGGTTGGCCCCACTTCCAGCGCAGGCTCTGCCCCCGCAGGCTCGGGCGCCAGCAGCATCGCCGCTTCGCGCAGTTCCGGGCCACGAAACCCGCCGGGATACCGCACCTGCGCGAAAGCCCGCGCGCGCAGTCGCGCGCCTTGCGGTCCGGGCAGGGCAATCACCGCCTCGACCGGGGTTTCGGGGCGGGCAAGTGCCGTGAACAAGGGCCAAAGGGGACAGGCAGCGCCAAACCGCGGCGGCGAAAATCCCGCAATCGCCTTGCGCAGCGTCAGGGTGCCCGACCCGTCGCAGATCAGCAGCCCGAACCCCGACCCTGCGCGCAACGCCATGCGCCGAAACGCCGCCAGCACAGGCACCCCAAAGCTGCGCGCCAGCGTCAGCGGATCGGCCCCCGCCGCCATGGCGCTGTTGAAGGCGGGGGTGGGGATGGCCGCAAGATCGGTCGCATATTGTGCCTGTAACCCCGCGGCCAGCACGCGCCCCGCCGCCGAGGCGAGATGGGGCGACTGCGCGATATCTTCGGCATGGGCCAGATCCCAATCGCAGGCCTCGGCCCAGGATTCCACCTCGTCTTGCGGGGTGCTGATGGTGTGATCCTGCCCTTGCCCTGAGGCATCCAGATAGGCAACCAAGGCCTCGGCCCCTTGGGCCAGCCGTTCGCTGTCTTCGTGCAGGTTGCGGTGAAACCGCGCCCGCCAGTCGGCGTCGATGTCTTCGGTATCGGCCAGAATGGCCGCCGTCGTGCGCACCGACGAGACGGCAGACAAGACCTCGTGCAGACTGGCCGACAGATGCGGGTCATGAGCCATCCGGTCGTTCAGCACCTCAACCACACGACCAAGGGCGCGGCTGCGGTCGTGCAGTTCAACCAGTGCCGCCGACCACCCCGGAAAGCGCCCTAGCAGGTCTTCGACCCGCTCCACCTCGGCCGCAGCACCCGGCACGGCGGCGGCGGCGGCCCGCAGCCCATCCACCAACTGGCCTGCATGGCCCTCTTGCAAGGTGGCCAAAGGCACATCCAGCGCTTGGGCCATTGTTGTGAGAAGATCATCGGCAATGCGGCGGCGGTTGTGTTCGATCAGGTTCAGATAGCTGGCGGAAATCCCGACGCGCTGGGCAAGCTCTGCCTGTTTCAGCCCCAAGGCCAACCGCCTTTCGCGCAGGCGCGTTCCAGTAAGGGCAGACAGCGGCATGACGGCTCCGGCGGTTGATCTGTAAATTACTTTACAGACCCGAACCGCCCGTGCAAGCGTCTATCCCGCCCCCCTATCCCCCGGCCATCGAGGCAAAACGGTGGCCGTAAAGCGCCACCGCGCGGCGTCCGCAATCTTGCAAGGCCAGATGCAGATGCGCCCCTTCATTCACCCCCGGTCGGGCCAGATCGCGGGCCAAGGCCACGTGCCCCGCCGGCCCCGCCCCTTCGACCCGCATCCGCCAGAAGTCGATGCTTTCACCCAGAAACTGTTCAAGTTTACGCTCCCCCTGACCATAGGTCAGTTCCCGCCCACGTTCGGCCACGGCAAGGCAATATCCCGCTTCCGTCGCGGCGTCAGGTGTGGCGAAAAGATAGCCCCCCGGTGCCGATTTTCCGTCAAGCCAGACCAGCCAGAACAGCGCCGCCAAAAGCCCCGCCACCGGAACCCAGACCAGCCGGTTCATAAAATGCACCATCAGCGCCCCCTTCTCTTGCCCCAAAGCTAAAGGTGCCGCGGTTAACACCCGGTTTCCGGGCATGAAAAAAGGGCGCGAGGGTTTCCCCCCGCGCCCCATTTTGTATTTAAACGCTCTTATTGCAGCGCTTTATCGGTGATGGCATGGGTCCATGCGCCAGCCGGCTCTTTGGTGATAACCGGGTCCGAACCACCCGACATCAGCGCCGCCACGGTGCGGGTGTAGTCCGCCTCATCCAGCGCGCCGTTCGAGCCTGCCGTCAGCTTGGCAATCTCGCCCATCATGCGCTTTTGGTGGGCTTCGGTCTGGGCGCCGGTCGCATCGTTTTCCAGAACGATCATCGCGGCTTCATCGGGGTTGGCCTCGGCCTCTTTCCAGCCCTTCATCGAGGCGCGGACAAAGCGCACCATCTTGTCTTCAAAGGCCGGATCAGCCAGCTTGTCTTCCATGACATAAAGACCGTCTTCCAACGTGGCGACACCTTCGTCTTCATATTTGAAGGTCACCAGATCCTCGGGCTTCACGCCTGCGTCGATCACCTGCCAATATTCGTTGTAGGTCATGGTCGACACGCAAGCCGCCTGCTTTTGCAACAGCGGATCGACGTTGAAGCCCTGCTTCAGCACCGTCACGTCGGTGCCGTCGGTCTTCAGACCCAGCTTGTTCATCCAGTTCAGGAACGGGTATTCGTTGCCGCCAAACCAGACGCCAAGGGTCTTGCCCTTGAAGTCAGCAGGGGTGGCCACGCCGGATTCTTTCAGGCAGGTCAGCATCATGCCCGACGATTTGAACGGCTGGGCGATGTTGACCAGCGCCAAACCCTTTTCACGCGCGGCAAGGGCCGATGGCATCCAGTCCACAACCACATCCGCACCACCACCCGCGATCACCTGCGTCGGCGCCACATCCGGGCCGCCCGGCAGGATGGTGACGTTCAGGCCTTCGGCCTCATAAAAGCCTTTCGCGGCAGCCACATAATAGCCCGCGAACTGGGCCTGCGTGACCCATTTCAGCTGCAAAGTCACATCGTCGGCTGCCTGCGCGCCCGTGGCGAATGCCATAAACAGCGCCGAAGTCAGTAGCTTTTTCATTCCAAACCTCCGTGTTGCGGCCCCTTTTCTTGGGGCCTTGTTAAGTGCCGTCATTAAGTCCGTTGCGACGGGTGCCAGAAGGTCACCCGCTTCTCGATCATGGCCACGATACCATAGAAGGCCGAACCCGCTATGGCTGCGACAACGATTTCTGCCCAGATCATGTCCAGCGCCAGCTGCCCGATCGAGGCATTGATCCGAAAGCCCATGCCACGCGTCGGGCTGCCGAAAAATTCGGCAACAATGGCGCCAATCAGGGCAAGGGTGGAAGCAATCTTCAAGCCGTTGAAAACAAAAGGCATGGCAGCGGGCAGGCGCAGCTTGAACAGGCTTTGCCAATAGCTGGCCGACCATGTCGCCATCAGGTCGCGCTGCATATGGTCGGATGCCTTCAACCCGGCAACCGTGTTCACCAGCATCGGGAAGAACACCATCACCACCACCACCGCCGCCTTCGACTGCCAGTCAAAGCCGAACCACATCACCATGATCGGCGCGATGCCGACGATCGGCAGGGCGGCCACGAAATTGCCCACCGGCAAAAGGCCGCGCTGCAAAAACGGGCTGCGATCGATCAGGATCGCCGTCGCAAAGGCCGCCGCACAGCCGATGAAATAGCCCGACAGCGCACCTTTGACGGCCGTTTGCACGAAATCTTCCCACAGGGTCGGCACGCTGGAGGCCAGCCGCGCCACCACATCAGAAGGCGGCGGCAAGATCACCGGCGAGACATTCAGCCCCCGCACCAGCCCTTCCCACAAGAGCAGCACCGTCAGGCCAAAGATCACCGGCACGGCCAGCTTGCCGCCCCGCGTCTTTGCCAACGAAGACCTCGCCAAACGGGTGTTGATCCACCAGCCAAACGCCCAAGCGCCAAGGGCCACAACAAGCCAGTTCATCGCGCCATCCCCATACGTTTCAAGGTCCGCCGCTCCATCACGCCGATCAGCATCACCATGCCCGCCGCCACAATCGCCGCCGCAAACAACGCTGCCCAGATTTGCACGGTCTGGCCATAGTAGCTGCCGGAAAGCAGCCGCGCCCCAAGACCCGCCACCGCGCCGGTCGGCAATTCACCCACGATTGCCCCCACAAGGCTTGCCGCCATACCAACCTTCAAAGAGGTAAAGAGGTAGGGCATCGAGGCAGGAAGCCGCAGCTTCCAAAACGCTTCGGTGTTCGATGCATTATAGGTTTTCAACAGATCGAGCTGCATCTGGTCGGGGCTGCGCAGCCCCTTGACCATGCCCACAACCACCGGGAAGAACGACAGATAGGCCGAGATGATCGCCTTTGGCACCAGCCCCTGCAATCCAACCGAATTCAGCACGACGATAATCATCGGCGCGATGGCCAAGATCGGAATGGTCTGGCTGGCAATCGCCCAAGGCATCACGCTCATGTCCATTGCACGGTTGTGCAAAATGCCGACAGCCAGCAAAATCCCCAACCCCGTGCCGATGGCAAAGCCCAAAAGCGTGGCCGACAGCGTGACCCAGCCGTGATAGACCAAAGACCGCTTCGAGCTTGGGGCCATGCCAAAGGTGGTCTTCACAAGCTCCACCGCCACCTGATGCGGCGCGGGCAAGACCGGGCGCTCTTGGCTCCAAGTCTCGGCAATCAGCGCCATACCGGACGCGGGCGCAACCCCTGCCCGTTCCGCCTGATCGTAGACCCACGCCCGGTTCAACCCCACGGCCGCCGCATACCAAAGTGCGATGATCGCGGCGACGACGGTCAGCACGGGAAGCACATGTTTCATTGCCCCCCCGCTCATTGAACTGCCCCCTTGGGCCAGCCGATCAGCGCCACGGCGACCACCCCCAGCGCGATACCGGCCCATTGCATCTGACTAGGGCGTTCCGCAAAGAACAGCACGGCGACCAGCGTCGCCAACACCAGTTGCAGCACCGCCGAGATCGAAATCGCCACCGCCATCCCGCTTTCGCGCATCAGGCGCACCATCAACAGGTTGCCCGCCCCATAAAGCGCCAGAGAGGCCACAATCAGCCAGACCTGCCCGGTCGAGACATAGGCGCGCAAGGCGCTGGCCGCGGCCAGAAAGATCGCCATCGCACCCGCCAGAAATGCCAAGGCCCCGCCGGTCATTCGTGATCTCCATGGCCTGCCCGCAGGCCCTCGCGCACGCGGTGGGCGATCTCGATGAATTCGCGGCTGTCGCGGATGTCCAAGGGACGTTCGCGCGGCAAGGGGCTGTCGATCACATCGGTGATGCGGCCCGGACGGGGCGACATCACAACGATCTTGGTCGACAGATACACCGCCTCGGGGATCGAATGGGTGACAAAACCAATGGTCTTGCCGGTGCGCGCCCAAAGCTTCAGCACCTCTTCGTTCAGGCGGTCGCGGACGATCTCGTCCAAGGCGCCGAAAGGCTCGTCCATCAGCAAGAGATCGGCATCAAAAGCCAAAGCGCGGGCAATGGACGCCCGCTGCTGCATGCCGCCCGACAGCTGCCAAGGGAATTTCTTGCCAAAACCGGTCAGTTCCACCAGCTCCAGAACGCGCGCCACACGCTCGTCCTGTTCGGCCTTGGAAAACCCCATGATTTCCAAGGGCAGCTTGATGTTCCCGGCAATCGTGCGCCACGGATAAAGCCCCGCCGCCTGAAACACATAGCCGTAAGCCCGCTTACGCCGCGCCTCGTCGGGCGACATGCCATTCACCGTCAAGGTGCCGCCGGTCGGCGTTTCCAAAGCCGCAATCGCGCGCAGGAACGTGGTCTTGCCACAGCCCGACGGCCCGATGAAGGACACGAAATCCCCCTTGTTGATGGTCAGGTTCACATCCTTCAGGGCGTGAACCGGCCCGTCATTGGTGTTGAACACCAATTGTAGGTTCTTGGCCTCGATCACAGGAGAGGCGCTTGCAGTATCTTTCATCATACCCCCGTCGGCGACATGCCGGAGCGTTGGACGGGCCGCGGCGCCGTCAGGTCTTTCCATGCGCTCAAAGCCCGGTTCACCGCAGGGCGGGCCTCGCGGGCGACGAACTGGCCGTGACCTTCCTTGCCGATCACCTTGCCATCCTCATAACCCACCCGACCGCGCGACAGCGTAAAGCGGGGCAACCCGACAACCTTTTGGCCTTCGAACACGTTGTAATCAATCGCAGATTGCTGGCTCTTGGCCGAAATGGTCTTTTCCTTTTTCGGATCCCAAACCACCAGATCTGCGTCAGCGCCGACCAATACAGCGCCTTTTTTCGGGTAGCAATTCAAGATCTTGGCGATGTTGGTCGAGGTGACCGCAACGAATTCGTTCGGCGTCAACCGCCCGGTGTTCACCCCATGGGTCCACAGCATCGGCATGCGGTCTTCCAGCCCCCCCGTCCCGTTCGGGATCTGGGCAAACGACTTCACCCCGAACCGCTTTTGTTCGGTGGTAAAGGCGCAATGGTCGGTCGCCACACAAGAAAGGCTGCCCGATTGCAGGCCCGCCCAAAGGCTGTCTTGATGTTTCTTGTTGCGGAAGGGCGGCGACATCACGCGCCGCGCGGCATGGTCCCAATCGGGATTGAAATATTCGCTTTCATCCAAGGTCAGATGCTGGATCAGCGGCTCGCCCCAGACGCGTTTGCCCTGTTGGCGCGCGCGCCGAATGGCCTCATGGGCATCCTCGCAAGAGGTATGAACGACATACAAAGGCACGCCGGCCATATCGGCGATCATGATGGCGCGGTTCGTCGCCTCGCCCTCGACCTGCGGGGGGCGGGAATAGGCGTGCGCCTCGGGGCCGGTATTGCCCTCGGCCAAGAGTTTGGCCGTCAGTTCGGCCACCACATCGCCATTCTCGGCATGCACCATGGCAAGCCCGCCCAAATCGCCAACCCGCTTGAAGGATTGATACATCTCATCGTCATTGACCATGAGCGCGCCCTTATAGGCCATGAAATGCTTGAAGCTGGTCATGCCCGCCTTCACGGACAACTCCATATCCTCCCACACCTTTTGGCCCCACCATGTGATGGCCATGTGATAGGAATAGTCGCAATGCGCGCGGCCCGATTTGTTGTGCCACATTTGGGCGGCATCCATCAGCCCCTGCCCCTGCCCCGGCAGCACGAAATCGACCACCATCGTGGTGCCGCCCGACACCGCCGCACGGGTGCCGCTTTCAAAATCATCGCTGGAATAGGTGCCCATAAAGGGCATCTCAAGATGCGTATGGGGGTCAATGCCGCCCGGCATCACATAGCAGCCCGTGGCATCCAGCGTGGTGTCGCCCTTCAGCCCCTTGCCGATTTCGGTGATAACGCCGCCTTCGATCCGAACATCGGCCTCATAGCTGAGATCCGCCGTCACGATGGTGCCGTTTTTGATAACCGTGCTGGACATCTTCGTTCCTCCCTTTGCCACGCCCTCAGGCGGCATCTTTTTCTTCGTCGCCATCGTCGGCGGGCAAGTCTTCGATTGCCACCGGACGCAGGCGGTGTTCCGTCTGTTGTTCAAGCCAGCCCAAGGACGCCCGGCGTTCCTCGGCGCTCATCTCGGGCCAAGGATCACCGGTCAGGAACCCGGCCCCGGCGAGCGCAGCCCAGATCGCCGGGCGCGACGGCTCCAGATAGATCAGGTTCGGATTGCGCAGCTTTTTGGGCGCATAGATCCCGGTAATCTGATCCAGCCGCAGCACCTTGCCGCCCAAAAACCACTCCAAATGATCGCAAATCTGCGAAAACACTGGCGAGCGACGGCGCTGCATCACGGCAACCTTGCAGCCCACCTGCCCCGCCATCGCCAAAAGATGGAACGGAGAGCCTTCGGTGCCAACGACATGGCTGGCGGCGCGGAACATTGCGACCTGCTCGGCTAGTTTGTGATCCTCGGGACGGATCACCTCATAGCCTGCGGCGGCAAAGAGCTGCTCTAGCCCCTGTTCGCCCAAGATCATTCCCCGGCGCGCGGGCTGGCCCGTGCGGGTGATGTAAAAGCGGCGGCCCACGCCATCCGGGGCGACCTGCGCCAGTTTTTCACGCAAGAATGTTCGCGATTCAGGGCGGCCGTTCAGCAACTCGCCCGATCCAAGCCCTTGTTCGGCAAGCAACAATCGCTCCACCGTCACCGGGGCCTCCAGCACCGTCACAGGCGGCAGGCCCAACAAGGCCGCCATCTGCGAAAAGAGCCGCGCGCAGTGTTTCACCTTGTCAAAGGGGCGGGCAAAGAACAGCACCCCCGCCACATCCGTACGCCCGTGCAAGGCCCAAAGCCGCCCCGTCCCCTCGACCAGCATATGCCCGAAATGGCCCGAAAGGATGCCGCCAAAAAGATAGGTTCCGGCCAAATGCCCCGTCGCCGCACGGGGGGCGGGAAAGGCATTGATCGCCTGCGCGGCGCTGCCGCCAAAGCACAGGCTTTCCGGCACGGGTTCGCCCCCTGCAAACACCCCGCAAGGCTGTGGCTTTTCTGGCCCCGCAGGTGGCACCAGCAATGCCCCCGAAACCTCGCGCAGGCGGCCTGCAAGCGGCGCTGTCGGATCAAGGGGCAAGCTGTGGGTCATCTGCGGCTCCTTTGAACGTCAGCTGACGACCTGTGCCACATCCAAGACCGCATGCAGCAGCACATCCGTTCCCGCCGCCGCCCATTCCGGGCTGATCTTTTCCGCCTCGTTGTGCGACAGCCCATCCACGCAAGGACACATGATCATCACCGTCGGGGCCACACGGTTGATCCAGCAGGCATCATGCCCCGCGCCCGAGATGATATCCATATGAGAAAGCCCAAGCTTTTCAGCCGATTGCCGGACGATCTTCACAAGGCCGGGATCAAAGGTCACCGGGTCGAAATGGCCGACTTCTTCAATCGCACAGCCCAGTCCCAATTCTTGCGCCACGGCATGGGCCGCCCGCATCACCTCGGCCTTCATCGCATCCAGCTTTCCCTGTTCGGGGCTGCGGATATCAACAGTGAAAATCACCTTGCCGGGGATCACGTTGCGGCTGTTCGGAAAGACCTTGACCTGCCCGACCGCGCCCACCGCGCCGGGCTGATGGCTCATCGCGATCTGATGTACGCGTTCAGTGATCCGCGCCATGCCAAGCCCGGCATTGACGCGCATGTTCATCGGGGTCGATCCGGTATGAGCATCCTTGCCGGTCAGGGTGATTTCCAGCCACCACAACCCCTGCCCATGCGTCACAACGCCGATATCGCGGCCTTCAGCCTCTAGGATCGGACCTTGTTCGATGTGCAATTCCAGCATCGCATGCATCTTGCGGGCGCCGACCGTTTCGGTCCCTTCCCAGCCGATGCGCTTCAACTCATCGCCAAACAGCTTGCCGTCCAGATCCTTACGCCCCTTGGCGTAGTCTTCGGTATGGATCCCGGCAAAAACACCCGAGGCCAGCATCGCCGGCGCAAACCGGGCGCCCTCTTCATTGGTCCAGTTGGTCACCACAACCGGGTGCTTGGTCTTGATCCCAAGATCATTCATCGAGCGAACGACCTCCAAAGCGCCAAGAACCCCCAGAACCCCGTCATATTTCCCGCCCGTCGGCTGGGTATCCAGATGGCTGCCCATATAGACCGGCAGCGCCGCAGGGTCGGTGCCGGCCCGCGTGGCAAACATATTGCCCATGGTATCGACGCCCATGGTCATGCCCGCCGCTTCGCACCAGCGTTGGAACAGATGGCGTCCCTGCCCGTCGGCATCGGTCAGGGTCTGACGATTGCAGCCCCCAGCAATGCCCGGCCCGATCAGCGCCATTTCCTCAAGACTGTCCCAAAGACGCGTGGAATTGATGCGGATGTTTTCACCCGGAGCGGCCATGTGCATTCTCCCTGAAACCTTGGGGTCTTGATGCCCCTTGCAGCGAATCTTTTCCTGACCGTATGGTCAGGTTAAACGCACCACACCCTGACCAAACGGTCAACGAAAATCTAAGGCATGACGGAACAAGCCCGCCCCCTTCGCAGGATCGAGATCCGCCAGCAGAATGAAACGCTCATTCTTCAGGCGGCCGAAAAAGTATTTGCCGAGGCAGGCTTTGGCGGCGCCACGATGCAGTTGATCGCCGATATGGCGGGCCTGCCCAAGGCCAACCTGCATTACTACTTTGCCACCAAAGAAGACCTGTACCGCCGGGTTGTGCAGAATATTTTTGAAATCTGGCTGCATGCCGCCGACAGCATGGACAAGGCCCCCGGCCCGGTCGAAGGCATCGGGGCCTATATCGATGCCAAGATGGAAATCTCGCGCCGTCACCCGGACGGGTCCAAGGTTTGGGCATCCGAGGTGATGCACGGCGCCCCGGTCATTCAGGACTATCTGGAAACCACCTTGCGCGATTGGACCACGGGGCGGGCTGAACTGATCCGGGCTTGGATCAAAGCGGGCAAGATGGCCCCGGTGGACCCCGAACATCTGCTTTACATGCTTTGGGCCACCACACAGCACTATGCCGACTTTGGTCATCAGATCGAAACGCTGAACGGGGGCAAACCTCTGACCAATGCGCAATGGCAAGCGGCCAAGGACTCGGTCAAGTCCATGATCCTGCGGGGGATTGGCGCGGTTTAAACTTGGGTTTATTGCATCCTCACCCCTTCCCATGCAAAAGAAGGGCGACAGGAAAGCGCCATGAAAAAACCTCGGACCCGGATTCAGGAAAAGAACTCTGCCACCATTCTGGAGGCAGCGCTGGATGTGTTCTCGGCCCATGGCTATCGCGGCGCGACGCTGGATCAGATCGCCGATGGCGCAGGGCTGTCAAAGCCCAACCTGCTCTACTATTTCCCCTCGAAAGAGGCGGTGCATGCCGCTTTGCTTGGGCGGCTCTTGTCCACGTGGCTGGACCCCTTGCGCGACTTGGATCCCAAGGGGGATCCGCTGGCCGAGATCTTGGGATATGTGCGCCGCAAGATGGAACTGTCGCGCGACTTTCCGCGTGAAAGCCGGCTTTTCGCCAATGAAATCCTGCAAGGCGCGCCGCGTATCAAATCGGTGATCGAAACGGATCTGAAAGCGCTGGTCGATGAAAAATGCGCCGTTCTGACCCAATGGATGGATGAGGGCCGCATTGCCCGGCTCTCGCCCTATCACCTGATCTTTTCGATCTGGTCGCTGACCCAGCATTACGCCGATTTCGATGTGCAGGTGCGCGCAGTTTTGGGCGAAGGCCATGATCCCTTTGCCGAGGCGGGCGAGTTTCTGGAGACCCTGTTCTCGCGACTTTTGGTGCCCTGAACAAAAAAGGCTGGCCCGAAGGCCAGCCCTATTTTTCGATGCTGCGTCGGCCGATCAGGCCAGTTCGCTGCCCTTTTCGGCCGAATGGCTGAGCAAGCCCATCACATAGGCCGCAACCGAACGGAAGCAGACCACGGTATAGCCGTTGCCCTCTTTCCAGAACGCCGCTGCCACCTGCGCGGCACGGGTGCGGCGCAGCTCGCCTTCGACCAGCGTGTCAAAGTCCACTGGGCAAAGCTTGGCCAGCACTTGGTCGGCCTTGTCCCCCTCGACCCGGAACACCGCACGGGCGTCCGAAACGACGGCAGCCAGATGATGCGCCGCGCCCATTTCCGATGCGATGGCTGCCATGGCGGCCCCCGTTTCGGCATAGGGCAGGATCAGGATATATTCATCCGGGCTCATCCAACCGCAGGCTTTGTCACCTGCGATTTCGATACGCCGCTGCGCGGGAACCGAGGTGCCGACGGCAGCTTTCACCGCCTTGGCCAGTTCCTTGACGTCAGGCTTGGCGCGCAGGGAAATCATGCCCAGAGGGCCGATTTCCTTGATCGTGCAAAAGCCGTCGAAGCTTGCGTTGCCCAAAGGCGAAACCGGATCACGCATTGCCCTTCTCCCCGTCCTTGTCATAGAACACCGGGTCCACCACCTTGGCCTTCACGGTGCCGCCGGTGATGGTGTTGAATTCAACCACATCGCCCAGACGGTCCATGCCGCCTTTGATAAGACCCATCGCAATACCCTTTTTCAGGGTCGGCGAATAATAGGTCGAGGTGACGCGGCCTTGGGTGTTCCGCTGGCCGTTGGCGTTATGGCCATCGGCGATGATGTAGCTGCCATCGGGAATGACCCCGCCCGTCAGCGTCTCGAAGCCAGCAAGTTTCCACCGATCCGGGCTTGCCAGATGGGTGCGCTCTTGCCCGCGCTTGCCCAGGTAATCCGCCTTCTTCTTGGAAATCGCCCAACCAAGGTTGAGATCCTGCGGAATGACCGTACCGTCGGTTTCGTCGCCAATCATGATAAAGCCCTTTTCGGCCCGCATGATGTGCATGGCTTCGGTGCCGTAAGGCATGACGCCGAACTCGGCCCCTGCGTCAATCAGCGCTTCCCAAAGGGCAAGGCCATGCGACGCCGGGGTGGCGATTTCGTAAGACAGTTCACCCGAGAACGAGATGCGATGCACCCGCACCGGCAGACCGCCCAGCGTGCCATCGGCAAAGGTCATGAAGGGCAGCGTTTCCTTGGAAACATCCATCCCACCCAGCTTTTCCAACACCTTGCGGGCATTGGGGCCAGCGACGGCGATCTGGGCGTATTCTTCGGTGACGTTGGCGGTGTAAACCTTCCAGTCCCACCATTCGCACTGCAACCAGTCTTCCATCCAACCATGGATACGGTCGGCGCCGCCGGTGGTGGTGTGGCACAGCCAGCTGTCTTCCGACAGGCGGATCACAACGCCGTCATCCGACAGGAAGCCCTGCTCGTTGCACATCAGACCGTAGCGGCACTTGCCGATGCCAAGGTTCGACATGACGTTGGTGTAAAGCATATCAAGGAACTTGCCCGCATCGGGGCCCTTGACGATGATTTTGCCAAGGGTCGAGGCGTCGAGCATGCCGACATTGGCCCGCGCGTTCAGAATCTCGCGGTTGACGGCCTGCTCGTGGTTTTCGCCTGCACGCGGATAGCAATAGGCCCGACGCCACAAGCCAACCGGCTCCAGATAGGCGTTATGGGCTTCGTGCCAGCCATGCATCGGCGATTTGCGCAAGGGTTGGAAGATCTCGCCGCGGCTTTCGCCCGCCAGCGCCCCAAAGGGAACCGGGGTATAGGGCGGACGGAAGGTGGTGGTGCCGACATTCGGGATTTTGTCGTTCAGCGCGCCAGCCAGAACAGCCAGACCGTTGATGTTCGACAATTTGCCCTGATCGGTGGCCATGCCAAGCGTGGTGTAACGCTTGGTGTGTTCCACGCTCGTATAGCCTTCGCGCGCGGCCAGCTGAACGTCGGAAACCTTCACGTCGTTCTGGTAATCCAGCCACATCTTCATCTTCAGCGCCGGACCAGCGCCTTGCGGCATGATCCAGACCGCTTCCATCGCGGCCTCTTTCACTTCGGCTGCCTTCACGGCGGTGCCGCCCATCTGGGCTGCAACGTCCGCAAGCGCTGCCGCAGCCGACAGATTGCCATTGGCAGAGCCAACAACCGCAACCATGGCCGTGCCGTCCTGACCAGTCGGCGGACGGGCCGCGTCGGGGCGGAAATGCGCCTGAGCGTCATCCCAAGTCAGCTTGCCGCCACAATGGCTCCACAGATGAACCACCGGCGACCAGCCGCCCGACATGGCAACCGCGTCGCAAGCGATGTCTTCCAGAACGGCACCTTCGCCAGCCTGCAAGCCGATCGAAACCCCGGTCACGCGCTTGCCGCCCTTGACCTTGACGATGGCTTTGCCAGCTTCGACGCGGATGCCCATGGCTTTTGCCTTGGCCGGCAGAGCGCCGAACAGGTTCGAGCGGGCATCGACGATCACCGGCACTTCAAGCCCTGCCTCTTTCAAGGCAATGGCGGTGCGGTAGGCGTCATCGTTGTTGGTCACGATCACCGTGCGGTCGCCGGGCGACACAGCAAAGTTCACGACATAATCACGCACCGCCGAGGCCAGCATCACGCCGGGAATGTCGTTGCCCGCAAAGGACAAGGGACGTTCAATGGCGCCTTGGGCCGAGATGATCTTGCCGGCACGAATACGCCACAGACGGTGACGCGGACGCCCGTCGCCGGGGGTATGGTCGGCAACCTTTTCGTCAGCCAGCACATAGCCGTGGTCATAAACCCCCGAAGCCATGGTGCGCAGGCGCAGCGTGACATTCGACAGTTTTTCAAGCGCTTGAACGGTTTCTTTCACCCAAGCGTCAGCAGCTTTGCCGTCGATCACATCGCCATCAACCGGCGCGCGGCCACCCCAATGAGCGGTCTGTTCGACAAGGATCACACGCTTGCCAGCCTGCCCCGCGACCAAAGCCGCCTGCAGACCCGCAATACCACCGCCAACGATGAACAGATCGCAGAAGGCATAGGCGTATTCGTAACGATCCACCTCGGGGCCTTGCGGCACTTTGCCAAGGCCGGCCGATTGGCGGACGATCGGTTCAAAGACATGTTTCCAAGCAAAGCGCGGGAACATGAAGGTCTTGTAGTAAAAACCAGCCGGCAGGAAGCGCGCAGCATAGTTGTTAACCACGCCCACGTCGAACTCAAGGCTCGGCCAGTGGTTTTGGCTGGTGGCGGTCAGACCGTCAAACAGCTCGGTCGTGGTGACGCGCTGGTTCGGTTCAAACCGGCCGCCCTCGCCCATGTTCACCAGGGCGTTCGGCTCTTCGGCGCCGCTCGCGACGATGCCGCGCGGGCGGTGATATTTGAACGAACGGCCCACCAGCATCTGGTCATTGGCCAGAAGCGAAGAAGCCAGCGTATCACCGGCAAAGCCCGCCATGCGCTTGCCGTTGAAGGTAAAGGACGCCTGACGGCTACGGTCGATCAGACGACCGCCTTTGGAAAGACGGGTGCTCACTTGTAGCCCTCCCAGTTGGGCCGCTTGGCCTTGATCTTGGCCTGCAGATCAGCAGGCGGTTCGCTGGATTGGGCAGGATAGGTGCCGAACACTTCCAGCGTGGCGGTGCAGCGGGCGGCCAAGAACCATTTGCCGCAGCCATAGGCATGCCGCCAGCGTTCAAAATGCACGCCCTTGGGGTTTTTCCGCGCGAACATGTAGGCTTCGAATTCTTCCGGGGTCGCACCGGGGCCAAAGCGCTTCAGGTGCGCCTCGTAGCCGGGGGTCAACTCGGTCTCTTCGGCCTTCACGCCGCAGTAGGGGCATTCGAGGATCAGCATTTGATCTCTCCCATGAAATCAGGGTTTCCAGCCATCAGTGCGCCACACCAGCAGCCACCGACTCGTCGATGAACTTGCCTTCCTTGAAGCGCCACATGCTGAATTCTTCCGCCAAGGCCCCGGGCTCGCCCTTGGCCATCAGTTCTGCCATCGCCCAGCCCGAACCGGGGATCGCCTTGAACCCGCCGGTGCCCCAGCCGCAGTTAAAGAAGCAATTGCCAAGCGGGGTTTTCGAGATGATGGGCGAACGGTCGCCGGTCATGTCGACGATCCCGCCCCACTGACGCAGCATCTTCAGACGGCTGATCATCGGGAAGGTTTCGATCAGCGCGCGCAGGGTTTCTTCCACATGGTGGAACGACCCGCGCTGGGTGAAGTTGTTGAACCCGTCGGTGCCGCCGCCGATGACCATCTCGCCCTTGTCGGACTGGCTCATGTAACCATGCACCGTGTTGGCCATCACGACCACATCCATGCAAGGCTTGATCGGCTCGGACACCAGCGCTTGCAGCGCCACCGCTTCGATCGGCAGACGGAAACCTGCCATTTCGGCAAGCTGGCCCGAATGACCGGCAACGACAACGCCCAGCTTCTTACAACCGATGAAGCCCTTGGTCGTTTCCACGCCCTTGACGACACCGCCCTCTTGGCGAACGGCGGTCACTTCGGTTTGCTGGATGATGTCCATCCCCATTGCCGAACAGGCGCGGGCATAGCCCCACGCCACGGCGTCATGGCGACCGGTGCCGCCGCGCGGCTGATAGAGCGCGCCCAGAACCGGGTAGCGCGGGCCGTCGATGTTGATGATCGGCACCAACTCTTTGACCTTGGCGGGCGAGATATATTCCGTCGTCACGCCTTGCAGCATGTTGGCATGCACCGTGCGCAGATAGCCGCGCACCTCGTGGTGGGTTTGCGCCAGCATCAACAACCCGCGCGGGCTGAACATGACGTTATAGTTCAGATCTTGGCTCAGACCTTCGTAAAGCTGCAGCGCCTTGTCATAGATCGCGGCCGAAGGATCTTGCAGATAGTTCGAGCGGATGATCGTGGTGTTCCGCCCGGTGTTACCACCGCCGAGCCACCCTTTTTCGATGATCGCCACGTTTTTGATGCCGTGGTTCTTGCCCAGATAATAGGCGGTCGCCAGACCATGCCCACCGGCACCCACGATGATGACATCGTATTCCTTCTTCGGTGCAGGAGAGGCCCAAGCCTTTTCCCAACCGAGGTGATAGTTCATCGCCTGCTTGGCGATGGCAAAGACCGAATAGCGTTTCATTGGGAGGCCCCTTTGCGTCTTTTGCGCTTGTCCGCTGAAACGTTGGTTTAACCCTTCCCGCCAGCGGCACAATCGGGAAAATAACGACATCCAACGACGCAATTGGCGCTGCGGCCGCTTGGCCTCTTTTGTGGGCGGGGCGAAAGGGCTAGAGGAGAGGGGAATTTGGCGGCAGGTCGGCTGGGAGTCTGGGCAGGATGATGATGGATCAATGGCTCTTTTGGGCGATTGCCACGGCTTTGGTCGCGGCGGTCACGCTCATCCTTGTGCAGGCGCTGCGGCATGCAGCCGCTGGACGGGGCGAACATCCCGATCTGAAGGTCTATCGCGACCAACTGGCCGAGGTGGACCGCGATCTGGCGCGCGGCACCCTTGCGCCGGAGGAAGGCCAGCGGTTGCGGGTCGAAGTCGCCCGCCGCCTGCTGGAGGCGGATCGCACGCTGAAAGCAGCCAAAACCCCCGGCGCTCAGGGAAATCTGCTTTGGGCGGGCGCGCTTCTGGCGGTGGTCTTGGGCGGCACGCTATGGCTTTACAGCAGGCTCGGCGCACCGGGATATGCTGATCTTCCTCTGGCGTTGCGCCTTGATATCGCGACGGAAAACTACAAATCACGCCCCGATCAGGCGGCGGCGGTTGCGGCCATGCCCCCGGCCCCAAAACCACAACCCAGCCCCGAATTCGCGACCCTGATGGACAAGCTGCGCGCCGCTGTGGCGGCCCGGCCGGATGACGCCAAGGGGCTGGAACTCTTGGCCCGCAACGAAACCGTGCTTGGCAATTACGAGGCGGCACTGACCGCACAGGCCAAGTTGATCGAGGTCTTGGGCAAAGCCGCCAGCTCCGACCAGCTGCTGATGATGGCCCATATCCTGATCGCCGAAGCTGGGGGCTATGTCTCGCCCGAGGCCGAAGCTTGGATCGTGCAGGTTCTGGAACAAGACCCGAAACACCCGATGGCCCGCTATCTGTCGGGATTGATGTTCGCGCAGGTTGGTCGGCCGGATCAGGCCTTTGCGCTGTGGCAACCCTTGCTGACCGAAGGGCCGACCGATGCGCCTTGGCAGGTGGCTATTCGCGCCGACATTCAGGACGTCGCTGATCAGGCCGGCATCAAATTTTCCCTGCCCGAGACAAAAGGCCCGTCGATGGCCGACATTCAGGCCGCAGGCGAGATGACCGCCGAAGACCGCCAAGCGATGATCGAGGGCATGGTCGGCCAGCTTGAGGGCCGCCTGTTGTCCGAAGGCGGTCCGGTGGAAGATTGGGTCAAGCTGATGGGCGCCTTGGGTGTACTGGGCCAGCCTGACCGCGCCAAAGCCGCCCTTGCCGCCGCCGAAAAGGCGCTTGCGGCCGACCCCGCCGGTTTGGCGCAGGTGCGCACGGCGGCCGAAGGCGCGGGGGTTGCCCCATGATCTTGACCGATATTGCCGAATTCGCCGCCCTGTTGCCGCCCTATCGCGCCATTCTGGGCCTTGATCTGGGCGACAAGACCATCGGCGTCGCGGTATCCGACCTTAGCCGCACCGTCGGCACCCCGACCGAGGTGATCCGGCGCGAGAAATTCACGCTGGATGCGCAGCGTTTGTTGGCGATTGTCGCAACGAAGCAGGCGGCGGGGTTGATCCTTGGCCTACCACTGAACATGGATGGATCGGAAGGGCCGCGCGTGCAATCTACGCGCGCCTTTGCCCGCAATCTGGAAAAACTGACGGCGCTGCCGATCACCTTTTGGGATGAGCGTTTGTCCACTGTCGCCGCAGAACGCGCGCTGCTCGAGGCGGATACGTCGCGCAAACGTCGCAAAGAGGTGATCGATCAGGTCGCCGCCGGGTATATCTTGCAAGGCGCACTGGACCGCATGGGGATGATGGGGCCGCGATGAACGACGACATCTGGAAACGTTCCGAAATCGACAGCCCTTGCGTGAAGATCTGCGTCGTGCACCCCGAAGCACGGCTCTGCGTAGGGTGCCTGCGCTCCATCGATGAAATCGGCAGCTGGTCGCGCAAGACGCCAGAGGAACGCCGCAGCATCATGGCAGACCTGCCGGGCCGTTCTGCACAACTGACCAAAAGGCGCGGCGGCCGCATGGGCCGCACACCCGGTTAAGACCGTCGGGCTAAGACATTCAAGGCGCTGTAACCCACGCTGCGACAGACGACATCAGGGGACGGAAATAGGCCACGATCCGGCCTTCTGGCGGGGCGCTGGCGCCTTCTGCCCAAGGGGCGACGCCATGAATCAAATGGCGGTGCAGCACCACAGCCTCTCCCGGCACGCCGGGAAGTTCTAGCCGGTTGCAGGTCCGAAACACCTCGGCACGGGCGGCTTGATAGGCCTCGGTGATATCGACATCGCCCCATGTTTCAGGGGCCTGTTCGGCAAAAGCCCGCGACAGCGCGGCCTGCATCACCAGATGGCTGCCCTCCCACACCACCAAAGGGGATGCGTCCGAGGCCGTCAGCGGCAAGCCCAAAATCCACGCATGCGGCTCTTTCACCATGCGCCGCTTTTCGGGGCCAACTGCCAAAAGCCCGTCCAGATGGGCCGAGGAGCGGCGCAGACGAAAGCCATAGGCGGCCTCTGTCTCTTGCGCTGAGGGTTGCGGATAGCCCGGATAGACGGTGGACAGCTGCGCGCGGTGCAAGGGCTGCGGTTGCAGGCCCAACACCTCCCAAGGCAGGGGAACACCGCCGACGGCGCCCTGCGGATCATTGGGCAACAGATCCAGCCCAACCGCCCAAGTGCCCCCACAGCGCAACGGATCGTCACTTTCACAAAGCGCTTTTATTGCAATTGGATGCGCGGCATTGCTCCATTCTTGGATGAGCTTTGAAAAGCCGATTTTACGCCAGCCCGTCATCCCAGAACCACCTTGCGCAGCATGTTCAGCGCCACCAATGTCAAAAACACCGCGAAGGCACGTTTCAGCGGTTTTGGGTTCATCTGATGGGCCAGCGCCACGCCCCACGGTGTGGTGACAAGGGTTGATCCGATCACGATGGCAAAGGCCGGCAGGTTGACCGCCCCAATGGTCAAGGGCGGTGCACCCGCCACCGGCATCAACAGAAACCCGATCACCGCAGGCACGGCGATCAGGATGCCAAAGCCCGACGCGGTGCCGACAGCCCGATGAATGGGCATGGAAAACAGCGACATCAAGGGCACGCCAAAGGTGCCGCCACCAATTCCCATCAGCGCCGAGAAAAAGCCCACCACCGACGACAGCAGCCCTGCCCCCGCCACACCCGGCATATCCTCACCCAGCCGCCAATGATCGCGGCCAAAGGCCATATACAGCCCCGCAAGCCCGGCCAGCGCCCCAAACACCGCCTGCAAGACCACCGATTTCACCTGCATCGCCACCAAAACCCCAAGCGCCGCCCCGATCACCAGCCCCGGCCCCCAGCGCCGCAGCACCTGCCAATCCACCGCCCCTTTGCGGTGGTGGCCATTGACCGAACGGATCGAGGTGACAACGATGGTCGCCAAAGAGGTGCCGACGCAAATCTGCATCAAATGATCGCCGCCATATCCAAGGCTTTGAAAGGCATAAAAAAACGCGGGCACCAGAACAATGCCGCCGCCGACGCCCAAAAGCCCGCCGACCACACCGGCAATGCCGCCGATCAACACCAGCACCACCGCCATCGGCAGAAGCGAAACAAAATCAGCCGGCATCATGCATCCTTTCGCAGCTTTGCCGGCAAGGTGCGCGCAGGCGCTGGCAGCGTCAAGCTGCGGCGTGGGTCACCTCGGCCAGCGCCTGATCCAAAAGATCCAGCCCCGCCCCCGGACGGGTCGCGCCGGTTGACAAAACCCTGCGCCAGCCGCGCGCGCCGGGCAGACCCGTGAACAGGCCCAGCATATGCCGGGTGATCTGGTGCAGCCGCCCACCGGCCTCAAGATGCGCGGCGATATAGGGCTTCATCGCCTGAACCACCTCTGCCGCCTCAGGCGCGTGATCTTCACCCCAAAGCCTGTCTGCCCCGATCAAGACCGCGGCCGGATCATGATAGGCGGTCCGGCCGATCATTACCCCATCAAGCCCTTGATTCAGAAGGGTTTCTGCCTGATCCAGCGTCGTCACCCCGCCATTGAGGCAGATCGTCAGATGCGGAAAGGCCGCCTTCATCCGCAGCACCAGATCGTAGTTCAAGGGCGGAATCTCGCGGTTTTCCTTGGGCGAAAGCCCCTGCAACCACGCCTTGCGGGCATGAATTACGAAATGCGACACCCCTGCGGCTGAAACCCGCTCCAGAAAATCTGGCAACACGGTTTCGGGGTCTTGGTCATCCACGCCAATCCGGCATTTCACCGTCACCGGCACATCGGCCTGATCCTGCATTGCCCGCACGCACTCGGCCACCAGCGCAGGACGCTCCATCAGCACCGCGCCAAAGCAGCCCGATTGCACCCGGTCCGAGGGGCAGCCGCAGTTCAGGTTCACCTCGTCATAGCCCCAATCGCGCGAGAGCCGCACCGCTTGGGCCAATTCGGTCGGATCGGACCCACCAAGTTGCAGGGCAATCGGGTGTTCGGCAGCAGAATAGTCCAAAAGCCGTGGCTTTGGCCCGTGCAGAACCGCAGGCGCCGTCACCATTTCGGTGTAAAGCATCGCCCGGCGCGTCATCAGCCGGTGGAAATAGCGGCAGTGACGATCCGTCCAGTCCATCATCGGCGCGACAGACAGGCGGTGGGCAAGAGGATTTGGGGCGGTGGCAGGGTCAGCAATCATGCCCGCCTGATAGCGCGAAAGCCGCCAGCCGTCCACCGGCTGCATCCTGCGCGGCACAATCGACGTCCAAGCCACTTTCCCTTGCGGCCAAGGCTTGCCCCACCCCCAAGGCTGGTTTATCCATGCGGTAACGAAAGGCCCCTTCATGCGCATTCTCATCACCAATGACGACGGCATCAACGCTCCGGGGCTGGAGGTTTTGCACGCCATCGCGACCGAACTCGCCGGGCCAGAAGGCGAGGTTTGGACCGTCGCCCCCGCCTTTGAACAATCAGGCGTTGGGCATTGCATCAGCTACACCCACCCCACGATGATCGCCGAACTCGGTCCGCGCCGCTTTGCCGCCGAGGGAAGCCCGGCCGATTGCGTGCTGGCGGGGCTTTATCATGTGATGAAGGATGCGCCGCCGGATCTGGTGTTGTCGGGGGTGAACCGGGGCAACAATTCGGGCGAGAACGTGCTTTATTCCGGCACCATAGGTGCTGCGATGGAGGCTGCGTTGCACGGGATCAAGTCGATCGCCCTGTCGCAGTTTTACGGGCCGCAGAATGTTGGCCTTGAAGACCCGTTCGAGGCCGCGGCCACCCATGGCGCTGCGGTGATCCGGGCGCTTCTTGATAAGGGCCTGTGGGACGAAACCGAAGATTACCGGCTGTTTTACAACGTCAACTTCCCACCGCTGCCCGCTGCGGCCGTCAAAGGCAGCCGCGTGGCCGCCCAAGGCTTCCGCCGCTATGCCGGCTTTCGGATTGAGCCCCACAACTCGCCCACCGGACGGCAGTTCTTGTGGATCAAGGGGGGCGAGCAAGGCAAGCCCACCCTGCCCGGCACCGATGTGACGGCCAATGTCGAGGGGTATATCTCGATCACGCCGCTGCGCTGTGACCTGACGGCCCATGACCGGCTGGCCGCGCTTGAGACGACCCTAGGGGCGGCGCTGGCATGAGTGACAACGGCCTGCCCGATGACGAGACGGCGGCCGAGCGGAAGATGCGATTCTTGTTTGCCCTGAGATCAAAAGGCGTCACCGACGCCCGCGTGCTGACCGCGATGGAGCGGATTGACCGCGGCCATTTCGTGCGCGGGCTGTTCGCCGAGCGTGCCTATGAAGACATGCCCTTGCCGATCGCTTGTGGCCAGACGATCAGTCAGCCGTCTGTCGTCGGGTTGATGACGCAGGCGCTGAACGTGCAACCTCGCGACACCGTGTTGGAGGTGGGCACCGGATCGGGCTATCAGGCGGCGATCCTGTCGCAGCTGGCGCGGCGGGTCTACACCGTCGACCGTCACAAACGACTGGTGCGCGAGGCGGCGGAACTTTTCCGGGAACTTGGGCTGGTCAACGTGGTCAGCATGACCGCCGATGGCAGCTTTGGCCTGCCCGATGTCGCCCCCTTTGATCGCATTCTCGTGACCGCCGCGGCCGAAGACCCGCCCGGCCCCCTGTTGTCGCAGCTAAAGATCGGCGGTATCATGGTTTTGCCCGTCGGCCAGTCTGATGCCGTGCAAAGCCTGATAAAGGTGACACGGCTTGAAACCGGCTATGATTATGAGGAATTGCGCGCAGTGCGCTTTGTACCTTTGATCGAAGGGCTGGGCAATGAATGACGGCAAGGCCGGGGCCAACCCGGCGCGGCAGAAATGAGGCGGTGATGGCGAATTCGCGGAACCATGGGCTGGGTCTGACAGCTGGGCTTAGCCTGACGGCGGTATTGTTTCTATCGGCCTGCGCCGGTGGCAGCTTCGATTGGGACATGCGTTCGGGTGCGGGGGCGCTGGATACCACGGGTGCCGCCCAACAGGCCACGGGACCGCGCCCGGTTGCCGATGCGCGCGGCGTGATTTCTTATCCCGGCTATCAGGTCGCGGTGGCGAAAAAGGGCGATACCGTCGCATCGGTCGCGGCCCGCGTCGGCCTGCCCGCCACGGAACTGGCACAGCATAACGCGCTGCAGCCCGGCGACAGCCTGCGCGACGGCGAAGTTCTGGCCCTGCCCTCGCGCGTGGCGGCAGGCCCGGCGCCGACGGGTGCCGTGATCGGCGGCGCAAAGCCCGGCGCGATTGATGTCTCCACCATTGCCACCACGGCGCTGGACCGGGTCGACAGCTCTGCCCCCGCCGCAGCCCCTGCGGCATCTGCCGCACCGGCAAAGGCAAAAGTTGCCGACGGCATGGAACCGACCCGCCACAAGGTCGCGCGCGGCGAAACCGCCTTCTCGATTGCCCGCAGCTACAATGTCTCGGCCAAGGCACTGGCCGATTGGAACGGGCTGGGGGCTGACCTCGCGGTGCGCGAAGGCCAATATCTGATGATCCCCACCCCAACCGGCGCGCCTGTGGAAGAAGTGGCTGCGGCGGAAACTGCCCCCGGCAATGGCAGCCCAACCCCGACGCCGCCGTCGGCCAAAGATCCCTTGCCCGATGAAAAGGTGGCCCCGGCCAGCGAAAAGCCCAAGGAAAAGCCGGTCGCCGATATGGCAAGCCAGCGCACCACGGGCGGAAAGTTTGCCATGCCGGTGTCGGGCAAGATCATCCGCAGCTATGCCAAGGGCAAGAATGACGGTATCGACATCGCCGCCGCCCCCGGCACGGCGGTGAAATCTGCCGCCGAAGGCACGGTCGCGGCCGTGACCAAGGACACCACCGGAACGCCGATCGTGGTCATCCGCCACTCGGACGGGCTGCTCACGGTCTATGCGGGCGTGGATGGGCTGAAGGTGGCCAAGGGCGACACCGTGAAAAAGGGCCAGACCATCGCGGCGGTGCGCGGCGGCGATCCGGCCTTTGTCCACTTCGAGGTCAGGAAGGGCGTCGACAGCCTCGACCCACTGCCTTACGTGCAGTAAGCCCCCCCAGAAAAGCAAAAGGCCCGCTCTGAACGAGCGGGCCTTTTCTTTTATCCGATGCGGTAGTTCGGGCTTTCGCGCGTGATCTGCACGTCATGGACATGGCTTTCCTTCAGCCCTGCCCCTGTGATGCGGACAAAGCTGCAGCCCTCACGCATCTCGGCCACGGTGCGGTTGCCGGTATAGCCCATGGCCGCGCGCAAGCCGCCGACCATCTGGTGCAGCACGGTGGCCACTGGCCCCTTATAGGGCACCTGACCTTCGATGCCTTCCGGGACCAGCTTGTCGCTGGCGGCATCCTTTTGGAAATAACGGTCAGCACTGCCGCGCGCCATGGCGCCAAGGCTGCCCATCCCGCGATAGGCCTTGAAGCTGCGGCCTTGGTACAAGATCAGTTCGCCGGGGGATTCATCGGTGCCGGCAATGGCCGAACCGACCATGGCGCAAGAGGCACCTGCTGCAATCGCCTTGGCAAAATCGCCCGAGAATTTGATGCCACCATCGGCAATGACCGGAATATCGCCCGCTGCACGGGCCGCATCCATGATCGCCGTCAGCTGCGGTACACCCACCCCGGCCACGATCCGCGTGGTGCAGATCGACCCCGGGCCGATGCCCACCTTGACCGCATCCGCGCCCGCGCCGATCAGCGCGCGGGTGGCCTCGGCCGTGGCGACGTTGCCTGCCACCACCTGCACCGCACTGTTCAAGGCTTTGATCCGCTCCACCGCGCGAGCAACGCCTTCGCTGTGACCATGCGCCGTATCGATCACAACCATGTCGACGCCCGCTTCGATCAGGGCCTGCGACCGCTCAAAGCCCGCATCCCCGACGGTCGAGGCTGCCGCAACCCGCAGACGCCCCATGTCATCCTTGCAGGCCTGCGGGTTGAGCACCGATTTCTCGGTGTCTTTCAGCGTCAAAAGGCCCGTCAGCTTGCCCGTACCATCGGTCACAAGCAGCTTTTCAATCCGCCGCGCCTTCATCAGCGAAATCGCCGCCTCACGGTCCACAGGCTCGCGCAGCAGCGCCAGATTGTCCGAGGTCATCATCACCGAAACCGGCGTCTTGTCATCGCTGGCAAAGCGCATGTCGCGGTTGGTCACAATGCCAAGGACACGGCCTTGATGATCCACCACCGGAAAGCCGGTGATCTGATAGCGGTCCATCAGCACTTTGGCATCCGCCAAGGTCTGATCCGGGGTCAGCGTCACCGGGGCATAAACCACCCCGGATTCAAACCGCTTCACACGGCTGACCTCGCGGGCCTGCGCCAGCACATCCAGATTGCGGTGAACAACGCCGATGCCGCCCGATTGCGCCATGGCAATCGCCATCCGCGCCTCGGTCACCGTATCCATCGCCGAGGACAACAGCGGGATGTTCATGCGAATGGATTTCGTCACATAGGTCGCTGTGTCAGCATCCGACGGCAGCACCGAAGATGCGGCCGGAACCAAAAGCACGTCGTCGAAGGTAAGTGCCTCGCGAATCTCCAATTGGGCCTCCATGGGGTTTGGCTGGGAGTGTTCGTTTGACGGGTCCCCTTTTCACGGGCCGCGCCCGAGCGCAAGTGCGATTTGCACCCCCATCGCGCTTTGCACGAATTTGCACCCCCATCGCGCTTTGCGCGAACTTGCACCCCCTTGCAGCGATTTGACCGAAGTGCATTGATACCCCTGCGAACAGGAGGGCCGAAATGCGCGTCGCCATCATCGAAAATACCGCTGTGACACATCACGGCCAGGTCGGCATCGCCCTGCACGAGGCAGGCGCGCGGATCGACCTGTGGAAACCTTGGCGCGACAATGCCCTGCCCGATCTTGGCGCCTATGACGCGCTGGTCGCCTTTGGCGGCGAACAAAATGCCCTGGCCGATGCCACCCATCCCTACCTGCCCAAACTGGCGCATCTGATGAAGGAAAGTGCCGAGATGGGGATAGCGACCCTTGGTATCTGCCTTGGTTCCCAAGTCTTCGCCCGCGGCACCGGGGCCACCAACCATATCGGCACCGCCGGCGAATACGGCTGGACCGAGGTAGAGCGGACCGCGGCCGGGCGCGACGACCCCCTGCTCGCGGCCCTGCCCGACCGTTTCCCGATCCTGCAATGGCACTCTGACACCTTCACCCTGCCGCCGGGCGCGGTGCATCTGGCAACCTCTCCCACAGCCGCCGTGCAGGCTTTCCGCTATGGCCGCGCAGGCTATGCCACCCAGTTCCACTTTGAAGCCAACCGCGCCGTCGCCACCGATTGGTCACGCGAATTCGCCGAAGCGTTCGAGGCCGCCCGCCCCGGATGGATCATCGATTTCGAAACCCATGCCGCCAAAGACGCCGCCGCCGCAGACGCCCACGGCCTCGCCATCGCGCGGGCTTGGGTCAAGCTGATCTGATCGCCTTTATCTTGGTATAAATATCCAAACACGTGTTTCAGAAAAAATCTGAAACACGTGTTAACCGGAGGCTCACCCCGCCAATGTAAGAGCCTGCGGCGGGAGTAATTGGGCCAAGATGAAAACTATTCCTCGTCCTCATCAGCGCCGTTTCCACCCTTGTGGCCACCGACAACGCCCAAAGATTTCAGCTTGCGATGGAGGGCCGAGCGCTCCATGCCGACGAAACCGGCTGTACGGCTGATATTGCCGCCAAAGCGGTTGATCTGGGTGATGAGGTATTCACGTTCAAAGACCTCACGCGCCTCGCGCAGGGGCAGCGTTGCCATGGCGCCACCCAGCACCATGCGGCCCCCGGCGTCCGGGCCCGGCTCTTGGCCCGGCAATTCGCGGGTGTCGATCGGGCCGGTGCCATCCCCCAAGATCAGCACCCGCTCGATCACGTTGCGCAACTGGCGCACGTTGCCCGGCCATTGCATGGTTTGCAGCATGGCGTCGGCGTCGCCCGTCAGATCGCGCAGCGGCAAGCCTTGGCTGCGGTGGAACATGTCGATGAAGTGGCGGGTCAGTTCTGGAATATCCTCGCGGCGTTCTTCAAGGCTTGGCACCGCAATCGGCACCACGTTCAGCCGGTCAAAGAGTTCCTGCCGAAAGCGACCCGCACCGATTTCGCGGCGCAGATCCTTGGTGGTTGACGAGATCACCCGCAGATCGACCCGCACCTTGTCGTTGCCGCCCACGCGGGTGAATTGCTGTTCGGTCAGCACGCGCAGGATTTTCGACTGCGTGCCAAGTGGCATGTCGGCCACCTCGTCGAAATAGACGACGCCGCCATGGGCCTGTTCCAACAGGCCCTTTTCGACGCCGCGATCGGCGGTTTCGCGGCCAAACAGCACTTCTTCCATGCGCTCGGGTTCAATCGTGGCCGATGAAACCGTGACAAAGGCGGCGCCCGCGCGGTTGGAATTTTGGTGAATGAAGCGCGCGGCCATTTCCTTGCCGGAACCGGCGGGCCCGGTCAGCATGACGCGGCCGTTGGATTTCGTGACCTTTTCCAGATGCGATTTCAAAGCCTTGAAGGACGCACTTGATCCAAGCATATCGGTCGAGGTGACGTCGCGGCGGCGCAGATCGGCATTTTCGCGGCGCAGGCGGCTCGTCTCCATGGCACGGGCAACCACGACCATCAACTGGTCGATGTTGAAGGGCTTTTCGATAAAGTCATAGGCCCCCTGCTTGATCGCCGCGACCGCAATTTCGATATTGCCATGGCCCGAGATGATGACGATCGGAATATCCGGGTTGTCGCGCTTCACCGTTTTCAGAATGTCGATCCCGTCCATCCGGCTGTCTTTCAACCAGATATCAAGGATCATCAGCGCGGGGGGCTCGGCGTTGATTTCCGCCATGCATTCATCAGAATTAGACGCCAGCCGCACGGCATAGCCTTCGTCCTTCAGGATGTCGCCAATCAGGTCGCGAATATCTTTTTCATCATCGGTTATAAGAATACTGGTCATTTATCCTCCTTGCCCACCGTGGTTTGAACGGGGGCCAAATTCTTGCTGCGCTTTGAGCGCGGGGCGCGCGGCAGACGGATAACCGCCATGGCGCCCGGATGGGTGTTGCCGTCAAAGATCGGTGCGTCGTCCAAAACCAACGTACCGCCGTGTTCTTCAATGATCTTCTTGACGATGGGCAGGCCAAGGCCGGTGCCCTTTTCGCGGGTGGTCACATAGGGCTCGAACAGCCGCGCCCGGTCGGGCGGCAGACCAATGCCATTGTCCATGATGCGGATCTGCGCCTCGGCGTCATTCACATCCATTTCGATATGAATTTCAGGCACATAACCGGAAGGTGCGCCCTTTTCGGTCAGGGTTTCTGTCGCCTCGCCCGCATTCTTGATGAGGTTGGTCAACGCCTGCCCGATCATGGTGCCGTCAAACTCTAGCACAGCGGGTTCGGATGGCAGCCGGGTCTGGAATTTGACCCCCGGCTGGCCGTTTTCCTGCAGCATCGCCGCCGCGCGCACCAAGGCGACCAGATCGCCCTCGCGGCGGTCGGGTTCTGGCATGCGGGCAAACTTGGAGAATTCATCGACGATCCGGCGCAGGTCATTGGTCTGGCGCACAATCACATCGGTGTATTGCTCCAGATCCTCGGGTTCTTGCACCTGCCCGCGGAACTTGCGCTTGATGCGTTCGGCCGACAGCTGAATGGGCGTCAGCGGGTTCTTGATTTCATGGGCAATCCGGCGTGCAACATCGCCCCAAGCGGCCATGCGCTGCGCGCTGACCAACTCGGTCACATCGTCAAAGGCCACAACATAGCCTTCAAGCCGACCGCCCTCGGTCGCCCGGCGCGACACGCGGACCAGCAGACTTTCCAGTTTGCCCTGCCGGGTCAGCCGGATTTCTTCCTGCACAGCGGCGCTGCCGGCATCTTGCAGCCGGTCCAACAGCGGCGCGAATTCCGGCACGGCCAGCCCCAAGGGCAGATCATGCACGCCGCGCGCCATGTCCAAAAGCCGCTCTGCTGCCCGGTTGGCGAAATCTACCCGGCCTTCGGGATCAAGACCGATTACCCCGGCCGTAACACTGGTCAGCACAGAATCGAACAGCCGCCGCCGGCGTTCGGTGGCGCGGTTGCTGTCAATCAACTCTTCACGCTGCACTTTAAGTTGCTGCGTCATCTGATTGAAAACACGCCCCAATGTGGCAATTTCGTCATCGCCTTCTTCTTCGATCACCCGCACATCTAGATCGCCTTCCCCAACCCGCGCCGCCGCAGAGGCCAAGCGACCGACGGGGCGGCTGAGACGTTCGGCAAACCACAGGCCCAGCCAGATGGCGGCCAGAACAAGGATCAAGGCAAACCCAAGATAAAGCAGACCAAAGTTGAACAGCACCCGCCCGCGCTCCGCCTCGAGCTGCTGATACAGCGACACGGTCTGTTTGGTTTCATCCAACAGCGACAAAAGCTGACCGTCCACCTCGCGGCTGACGTAAAGATAGCGGTCGGCAAAGGCATCCAACCGGATCAGGGCGCGAAATTCGTCATTCGACCAATCTTCGATCACCACGGTTTCGCCTTTTTCGGCCCGGGCGAGGTCATCAGCCGAGGGGGCCTCAAAGTCGAACAGATAGCTGCGCTCGCCACGGGTCTTCAGGCTGCCGCCGCCGTCGATCAGATAAACCTCGCGCAGGCCGCGCTGCACCGCCTGTTGGCCTTGGCTCAACACCTGCCGCATCTGGCCGTCGTCGATGAAAAAGCGCGACTGTTTGGCAACATTCAACAGACCCGCCAGCGCCTGCGCATCCTCGGTCAGGGCATTGCGGTGTTCTTGTTCGTAAGCCTCTGCTGCCGACAAAGAGGAGCCGACCACATTGCGCACCCGCTCGGAAAACCAGCCCTCCAAGCCGATGTTCAGGTTCAAGACCGCAAAGATCGCCACAAGGATGGTCGGCACCAGCGCCACAAAGGCGAAAACGCCCGTCAGACGCAGGTGCAGGCGCGATCCGGCAGATTGGCTGCGGCGGTCGGCGATCATGCGGATCACCCGCGCAAGGATCAGCGCAGCCACCACCAGCACATAGACCAGATCGGCCAGAAGAATGATCCGCAAAAAGTCAGACCCGGCGCTGAGATCATAGGGGCCAAGCGCGAGAAAGGTCAGAACCGCCAGCAACGGCCCCAGAAAGACCAGCCCAAAGCTAAGCCCACCCTGCCAAGCCCTGCCCCGACGCAACCGCGCCAGACGCACCCAAGTTGCACTGCGATAAGAACTTGACGCCAAAAACCAGTCCCCCGGAACGGGCAGCGTTGGTGCCATTCCCGCCACAAGCCCGTGGCTGATCTGCAAGGGGAAATCAGGTCACGCGGCCTGTGGCTGATTTACATCAAAGATCGGAAGAGCGTCG
>CALBSG010000182.1 GCA_937927675.1 uncultured Paracoccaceae bacterium
CGTGCCGATGTTGACGTGCGGTTTGTTCCGTTCAAACTTTGCCTTTGCCATTTGGGCGCCCTTGATTTTCGGGGGCCCGGAAAAGGGCCCTGTGTTCCACGGGCGGGCACTTATCTGCCCGCCTCGGAAAAATCAAGACCTGCTGGGCGTTCCGCCCGTGCAATAAGGCAGTTGGCCGCGTTATTAAGGCAGGGTCCCGGCAGCTGGCGGAACCGTGACAACCGGAGTCACCGGTTTCTTGCTGAGTGACGTCGCCACCGGCTCTTTGGCAACCGGCAGCGGCGGCAAGCCGAACCATTCCGGATGCTCCAGCAACCAGCCTTCCACGGCTTTCGCGGCATTGTAGGACAACGTGTCCATCTGCTGCGCCGCCGACTTGGTCAGCCCCGAACCGACGACCGTTTCACCCGACATCTTTTCCATGACGATGATCTGCTTGCCTTCGTCGTTCAGTTTTTTCTGGGCCGCATCATCCCAGATCGTCACCGTCATCCCCAAGGCCGATTTCGGGCTAAGCACCAAGGGCACACCGGGCGGGGCCAAGGCAAAGGCGTCAACCGAGATGCCGATGTTGTAAAGCTTGTCGCCCTCATAGCGGCCAAAGCGGTCTTCCATCGCCTGTTCCAGCGACTTCTCCCACTGCTCGGGCGTTGCATTGCGCGAGATCGCGACCTTTTGCATGTTCGAGGTGACCACAATGTTGTGGCCAAGCGAGAAGTTGCCCAAGGGAACCGGCGGTTCTTCCAGGTCATTGGTCTGACAGCCGGAAAGGCCAAGGCCAGAGGCGGCGAGGCCAAGAGCAACGGCAACGGAACGCAGAAATCGCATCGGGAACTCCGGGAATGGGCAGCGTCTTCTGTCGGGATACAGGGGCACAGACAAACGCGCAATGCACTCCCTTGCGAGCGGGCGGCAGCCTGCTAGGCTGCCCCCAGTCACCAGGAGATGCCGCCATGACTGACAACACCCCGCTCACGCCTGAAATGATGGCGCTGAAAATGGGCCTCGACATCCCCGACTTTGACAGCATCGGGTACTATGGGGCCGATTATGGCACCATGAAACCCTTTCACCGGATCGGGAACCTGTTGTTCCTGTCAGGTCATGTCGCCCAGATTGGGACAACGATCACCCACAAGGGGCGCCTTGGCAAAGATCTGACAACCGATCAGGGCTATGCGGCCGCGCGGCAAACCGGGCTCAATGTGCTTGGCGGTATCCGGCAAGCAGTGGGAAGCCTTGATTATGTGAAGTCGATCGTGCGGACGCTGAATTTTGTGGTCTGCACACCCGAGTATGAAGATGTTCACAAGGTGTCCTCGGGGCTGTCTGATCTGTTGGTCGAAACCTTCGGGCGCGAGCGCGGCCTTGGCGGGCGGGCCACCATCGGCGTCATGGCTCTGGCAGGTGGGGTTTGCTTTGAAACCTGGGCCACGGTCGAACTGCAAGACGGTTGTCCATGATCACGGTCTATCACGCCAAAGATGGTCGGTTGATCGGCAGTGACACCCCCGATAACGCGGCGCTGAATTCTGCCGTGTGGATCGACCTTTACCAACCTGACATGGCCATCGCCATCACGCTGGCAGGATTGGGTCTGGATGTGCCCAGTCTTGAGGATATGGAAGAGATCGAACTGTCGAACCGGCTCTATCACGACGACGGCACCGATTATCTGACGGTGATGGTGCCGGGCCAGAACGACGCCGATGAACAGGTGACGGCCCCCATCACCTTTATCTTGTCAAGCAAGCGCCTGGTCACGGTACGCCATCACCGGCCACGCCCGTTTGATACCTTTCCCGCCCGCGCCGAAAAAAGCGGGCTTGGAGTGGATAGCCCCGATCATGTCTTCACCGGTCTGGTGCAGGAAATCATCGGCCGTCTGGCAGACCACCTTGAAGGCGTCGGTCGCGCGCTGGACGAGGTGGCGCGGCTGATCTACCAGCCCAAGGGCCAGACCCAGACCGCGCTGCAAGGGGCGCTGGTGCAGATTGGTCAGGAAGGCGAAAGACTGGGCCGCGTGCGGCTGGCGCTTTTGACCATGGGGCGGGCCGTGAACCATATCGAACAGGGGATCACCCGTCGTTCCGGTTCGAAAGATCTTGCAAAGGCGCTGAAGACCGAGTTGCGCGACATCGACGCCTTGGATCAGCACGCGAATTTTCTCGACAGCCGGTTGGCGTTGGCCTCGGATGCGACGCTGGGCACCATTGATCTGTCACAGAATTCGACGGTGAAGATCGTCTCGCTTGTCTCGGTCCTGTTCCTGCCCCCGACGCTGATCGCCAGCATCTACGGGATGAATTTTGCCGTCATGCCAGAACTTGCACATCCTTTGGGATATGCTGGTGCCTTGGTTCTGATGGTTGCATCGGCCGCGATCACTTGGGCGGTCTTTCGCTGGAAAGGCTGGCTCTAGGCGCGCATCGAAGACCGTGCCGCGGCGCCCCCCGGCCATGGGCGACGACAAGATGAGTATTTGAAAAGGCGCAGCCGGTCCGCTCTAGGATTTGCGCCTTTCAAAATACTCCCGCCGGAGGCGTCCTCGGCCTGTGCCCAGCGATCCTGTCAGAGCGGTGCGGCGGCCCGGGGATGGCACAGCCTCACGACAACGCCGCCAGCAGGTCCATCGCGGTGATCTGATCAAACTGCACATGCCGCTGCATCAGCACCTCGGCAGCGGTGGCATCACGCGCGACGATCAGGCGGGCAATCTCGCGGTGTTCACGGGCGGATTGGGCGATGGCCCCGGCATAATGATAGCGCGCCCGATAATAGGCCAACAGCTTGCGGGCATTGGTCTTGATCATCTCGGTCAGGAACGGATTGCCCGCGGCCAGCGCCACGGTTTCATGAAACCGCAGGTTCAACTGGTAATAGCCATCGGGATCGGCATCGCCCTTCTCGGCCGCATGCGCCTCACAGGCGGCGACCACCGCCTCCAACCGCTCCGCCCAGCCCACCGACAACCGCCGTGCCGCAAGGCCCGCAGCCTGACCTTCCAGTTTGGCGTGCACCTCAAGAATGGCGAGGAATTCTTCCAATGTCGGACGGAACAGCGTTGCGCCTTTTCTGGGGTGACGGCGGATCAGGCCCATCGCCTCGAGTTGCAGCAAAGCCTCGCGCACGGGGGTGCGCGACACGTTGAACTCCGCAACAAGGGCAACTTCATCTATCGGATCGCCCGGGCGCAAACGGCCAAGATCAATCCAGTTCATGATGGTGTCGATAAGGGTTTCAGTCTGTCCCGCCATGGCCGCAAGAAAGGCGCGATTTTTCTCGCCCGTAAAGGGCAAAACGCCACAGCCTCTCTGTCCCATCAGCACCGAGGCCCGGCACTTGCCGCGACCTGTGCTGCGCCACATGGGGCAAGAAATTTGCGGCCTGTGCCCCGAAAACATCAATTGCGGCCAAATTGAGGGGGGAAATACGGCCGGATTGTATCTTTTGTGAATGATGCTCTGGATTTGAAAATCGAAAGTGCGTATCCCTAACCTCAATCGACCCTCAAAAGGGGGTCTATAACAAAGTTCCGGGCAATTTGACCCGGTTTTGAGGCGGAGTAGTGATATGGTTTCGGCGATTGATTTCGCCGTCCGCGATGTTGCGGGCGGCTCCCAGCGTGGCACTGTAGCCGGCGAGGGCCAAGGGAATTTCATTCAAGTGGGTTCGGGCGACAGCGTTTCGCTGAACCTCTCTCGGGCCTCGGTGGTCGGCTACGAGCAGCAGGGCGGCGATCTGGTCGTCTCGCTTTCCGATGGCCGCAAGATCGTGCTGTCAGGCTATTTCGACGAAGCCGCTGGCGACGTGAACCATCTTTACCTGTCGGACAACGGCACGATCACCGAGGTGATCGTTTCGGAAACCGGCGACGGGATGCTGTTTGCCGATTATGGCCCCGTGGAGGCTTGGGAAAAGTGGAGCCCGCTGGACGATCTGCGCTTTGCCGAGGCGGATGGCGTTTCGGGTGGCATCATTGCAGCAGATGAGCCTGCCGGGATGGCGGCACTTGTGCCGGGGCTTTTGGGCGGCGCGGGCGGCATGGGTGCTGCGGCAGCGGTTGTCGGCGGGGCGGCTGTGATTGGCAGCACCGGCGGGGGCGGTGGCGGCACCAGCGCTGGCGGCGGTGGGGATGGCAACGACACGACCGGCGGCGGCGGCGATGGCAATGACACCACGGGTGGCGGCGGCGGGGATGATGACCGCACCCCTCCGACAGTGGACGCACAGAAAGCCGACCCGCTGACCACCAACACGACCGATCCGAAAATCGCGGTGACCGGCACCGGCGAACCGGGCGACAGCGTGAAGGTAACCGTCGGCGGCGAGGTCAAGACGACGACCATCGAAGCGGATGGCAAGTGGTCTGTCACCTATCCTGCAACCGGCCTTCCGGGCGATGGTACCCATACCGCGCAGGTCGTCGTGACCGAGCATGGCACGACCATCACGCACACCCTGAGCGGCCCGAAATTCATCATCGACATGACCCCACCGGATGTCGAAACCACCGTCGGCACCACAGTGCAGGGCGATGTCGAAAACCTTGCCGAATATGCCAATGGCGTCAGCCTTGGCGGCACGGGAGAGGCGGGCGCGGCGATCTCGGTTGTCATCAACGGCCAGACCCAAACCACCACTGTCGGCGCTAATGGGCAATGGAGTGTGACCTTCACCCAAGCCCAGATTGCCGGGGGCGATTACCACACTCTGCCCGCCGTCATCACCGCGACGGATCCTTTGGGCAACAAAACCGTTATCAACCGCACGATCGCCATCGATACCGTGACCTCGGTCGCCGTCGATGCGGGTCAGATCGGCGGCGATGACCGCATGACCATGGCGGAATCGGGCGGTTTCAACCTGACCGGCACGGCCGAGGCAGGCGCCTCGGTCAAGGTGGTCTTTGAAGGGCAGAGCGTCACTGTAACCGCCAATGCCAGCGGTGTCTGGTCGGCCCCCTTTGCCTTTGGCAGCTTTGGCAAGATGACCCGCGATGGTCTGGTCAGCGTGACCGCGACGGACGCGGCGGGCAATACCAGCACCAGCAACCACACCATCCATATCGACACCGAAGTGCAAAATTTCAGGCTGACGGCAGTGGACGATCTGACCAGCCTGACGGCAGGCGCGGATGCGGTAAACGCGGCAGAAGCGGCAAACGGCGTCACGGTATCGGGCACGGTTGAAGCCGGGTCGACCGTCACCGTGACATGGGGCGATCTGACGCTTCCGGCCAGTGCGGTGACCGTCGCGACAAATGGCACTTGGACCGCGCTCATTCCCGCCTCGGCCATTCCGGCCGGCGAGGCCTTTGTCACCGTCACGGCGACCGCGCGCGACCAATACGGCAACACCTCGGGCACTTTGACCCAAGTGGTCGAGGTGGATCGCGTGGTAACCCCCCTGACCCGCGGCGGCGGTCAGATCGGCGGCGATGGCTATATCAACGCCGAAGAAGCCGCAGCAGGTGTGACGCTGACCGGCACGGTCGAGGCGAACTCGACCGTCTGGGTCAAGATCAACGGCGGCGCGGCGATCCAGACCACGGCAACCGCCGATGGCACCTGGTCGATCACCGTTCCGAAGGCAAGCCTGCCACAAGGTGATGATGTGGCGATGACCGTGCAGGTCTCGGCCCGTGACTGGGTGGGCAACGTCCGCGATCTACCCATGGAAACGGTGCATATCGACACGGTGGCCCCAGCAGATCCGGTTCGGGTGGGCGACGCGGGGGCGGGCAACCAGCTTTACGGCATTGCAACGGCGCTTTCTGCCGATGACCACAGCTATCACACGGTCGGCGCGACGGGCGCGGCGCATGAAATCACGCCTGCCGCCGAATATAACGGCACGGTTGATGTCGGCGGTCAGCCGGTCAACGCGCATTGGGCGATGTTCAGCGCGGCCGTGCCGGATGGCACTTATCTGGTCATCAACAATCAGGATGCTGCCGGGAACGAGGCCAGCACGCTTTATCTGCGCAACACCACAGGCGAGGTGACGGTCAACCTGTCACGGACCGGTCTGCAAGAGTTTGACTTCGGCACAATAGACCTGTCGGCGGCCGATGCGAACCTGACCATCTCGGCCAATCAGGTGCTGGCCCTGACCGGCGCAGACAAGCAGATGACCATCGTGGGTGGCGCCGATGACGTGGTCAATTTGCAAGGCGCGAGTCTTGCCACCAGCGGGGCACCGGCCGGGTTCAAGCTTTACAACCTGGGCAGTGGGGCTTCGGTGTTGATCGAAGACGACATCGCTATCAACACCACCGGCGTCTAAGGCCAGAGCGGAGGCAGCCAGATGCCGAAGGACCGCACACACGGGTCCGGCGTGGGGGGGAAACCCCCTGCCCGGTCACTGGCCGCGCTTGGCCTTGCGACGCTCGTCTTGGCGGGCTGCGTCGGCGGGGGGGGCGATGGCATTGCCAGCCGCATGTCGATGCAACCCGGCGCGGCCACCGCGCCGACCACCGAAGGCGGATCGGTGCTGATTTCCGAACTTCAGGCCCGGCGGTCGGTTCTGCCCTTGGGCGGCAGCTATGCCCGGGTTGCCGATGCCGTGCTTGAGGCAGATGCAGGGGCGGCTGCGGCCGAATTGCGCATTGCCCGGCTGCGCTCGGACGCACGGGCCAAGAACTGGCTTCCACAGCTCGGACCGGCGGTGACACTGTCATCGCTGAACGGGCTGGCGGCAGGGTTGCTGCTGGAACAGGCACTCTTTGACCATGGCAAGCGCAAGGCCGAACGCGCCTATGCCGCCGCAGATGTCGAGGTGGCCGCTGTCAGCCTGTCAACCGATATCAACCAACGGGTTTTTGAAGGGCTGACGCATTACGTCAACGCCGAACGCGCCCGGGCGCAGGGCGCTGTGGCGGCGCGAGCCACAGAACGACTGGCAGGTTTTGCCGACATCATGCGCCAGCGGGTCGAAGGGGGCCTGTCGGACCGGTCTGAAATGCAGGTCATTGCGCAAAAGCTGAGCGAAATGCAGGCGACCGTGGCCGCAGATCACGAGGCGGAAATCTCGGCCATGGCGGAACTGACGGCCATGACCGCCACCCCAGTGGACAGTCTGCGCGGGATCGACCGCCTTGCCGTGATCGGCAACACCACCGAGCCCTTGGCGCTGGTCAAGGCCCGTAGCGAAGGGACACGATCCGTTGCCGAAAGCCGGATCGCGCGCGCCGGGCTGATGCCCAGCCTGACGGCCAACGCCGATCTCACCTCGGACGGGATCGACCCCGGCCTGCGGCTTGGCGGTGCGGGTCTTTTGGGGTGGGGCACCAAGGAAGAACTGGCCGCGCTTGAGGCCACCACCGATGTGGTGGACCGCCGCACGACAGAGGCGGGTGAGACCGCCGAACGCCGGATCGTGGCGCTGGAGCGTCAGATCGCACAGTACCAAAGCCAAGCCGCCCAAGGGGCGACGGTGCTGGCGCAGACGGCAGGCAACCTCGATCTGTTCATCGAACAATACAAACTTGGCCGCCGCACCTTGCTGGAACTGGTTGGCCAATATGACAGCTATGCAAGGCTGGAGCGGGACCAAGTCTCGCTTGGCTACAGCATCGCGGTGTTGGAGTTGGAGATCGCGCGGGATCGCGGGCTTTTGGTGGATGGGGCACGGATGTGACGGAAAAGGTTATCTCCTTCGACATCAACGCCGCCAGCCGGGCCGCAGGGTCGCAGCCCCCCCTGCGCCCTGCCCCGGCAGAACGCCCCAGCCAGTCGCGCGCCCAGAACCGCGCCCCGAACCGCGCGCTTGCCCGCGCGCAATTGGCCTCGGTTTATGCGGGGCTGGTCGGACAGGATATTGCCGTCGCCGACATTCTGGAAAACCTACAAATGGTTGCAGGGGCGGGACATCTTGGCCTGACCGAACTCTGCGCCGCGCTGCGGGGCTGCGGTTTGACGACAGGCGTCGAGAATACCCCGCGCCTTTTGCCCAAACACCTGCCCGCTCTGGCCGAGATGACATCGGGTCAGGTCGTGTTGGTCTTGGCCGAAGATGACAATGGCGTGCAGATCTATGACACCACCTGCCCCGACATGCGGGCAGAGGTTTCCAGCTATGATTTCGCCCAAGTCTATGCCGGCCGGGTGCTGCGCGCGAAAACCAGCATGGCCGATCTGGAAAAGCGTCATGCGGTTTCAACCGGCAAGGGCCATTGGTTCTGGTCAGAATTGCAGAACTATCGCCGTCAGATGTTAGAGGTGGCCGCAGGCAGCCTTGTGGCCAACCTCTTGGCGGTATCGGTCTCGCTTTTCTCGATGCAGGTCTATGACCGGGTGATCCCCTATCAGTCTGAACCGACGCTGTGGGTTCTGGCATGGGGGGCCATGCTGGCCATCGTCTTGGAGGCGGCGCTGAAACTCGCCCGCTCTGGCCTGATGGATGTGACCGGAAAGCGGATCGAACTGACGGTGCAAAGCCGCCTGATGGACAAGCTTTTGGGCATGAAAACCGGGCCGGGCCAGAAATCCCCCAGCCAGACCTTTGCGGCCATGCGCGAGTTTTCTTCTGTGCGGGAATTCTTTACCGCGTCCACCATCGGAACCGTGGCCGACCTGCCCTTCCTGTTGATCTTCCTTGCGCTGGTCGCCTCCATCGGTGGCAATCTGGTCTGGGTGTTGATCATCGGCGGGGTGCTGATGGTGCTGCCGGGATTCTTGCTGCAAAAGAAAATGGTTGCCCTGACCGCGGCGACCCAAGGTGCCAGCCAGAAATCGGCCCGACTGCTTTATGAAGCGGTGTTCGAGGCGGAGACGGTCACAACCCAACGCGGCGAGGATCGCGTCAAGCGCATCTGGACCGAGCTTTCCGCCCTGTCCGCTGCCAAATCCGCCGACCAACGCCACCTGACCGCCCTTCTGGGTTACTGGGCCGGGGCCGTGCAGCAGGCGACCTATGTGGTCGCGGTGATCGTCGGGGCCTATCTGGTCTTTGCCGGTCAATTCACCGTCGGCACCATCATTGCCATCGGCATCCTGACCGGCCGCACGCTTGGCCCCTTGGCCGCGCTGTCGGCCACCTTGGCCAAATGGACCAATGTGAAAGCGGCGCTGGATGGGCTGGAGGCCATCGCCAACGCACGCCAGTATGAAGAAGAAGGCCGTCACTATCTGCGCCGAAACCGTATCCTTGGGATGTACGAGATGCGGAACCTTGAATTCCGCTATGACGCGCAATCCGCCCCCATCGTTGACATTCAGGGTCTGGCCATACCGCAGGGCCAGCATGTTGCCGTTCTGGGCGCGAATGGCTCGGGCAAATCGACGCTGCTGCGGGTGCTGGCCGGGCTTTATGAGCCGACCAAGGGCCGCGTCTTGCTGGACGGTGTTGACCTTGACCAACTTCACCCGCGCGACCTGCGCCGGGGTGTGGGCTATCTGGGGCAAGATGTGCGGCTGTTCTCCGGAACGCTGCGCGACAACCTGAACCTGACCCAATTGGAACGTGACGACGACCGCCTGTTCGCCGCGCTGGATTTTGCCGGACTTGGCCCCTTTGTCCGCAACCACTCGCGCGGACTGGATATTGAAATCAAAGAGATGGGCGAAGGCCTGTCGGTCGGCCAGCGCCAATCCATCGGTTGGGCGCGGATGTGGCTGCAAGACCCCGCCGTGGCGATCTTAGACGAGCCGACATCGGCCCTCGACCAGACTTTGGAAAACACGCTGGTATCGCGTCTCGGGACTTGGCTGCAGGGCCGCACGGCGATTATCGCGACCCATCGCGTGCCCATCCTGCAACTGACCAGCCGCACGCTGATAATGCAAAACGGTAAGTTGGCGGTGGATGGCCCGCGCGATCAGGTTCTGGCCCATCTGGCCAAAGCCCAAGCGGGGTCCAAGGCATGAGCGTGCTGGAATACGAAGACGAATTGGTGGGCCGTGGCCGCGGCCCCAGTCTGGTGATCTGGGCCATCATCGCAAGTGCGGTCCTGTTCATCCTGTGGGCGGCACTTGCCTGGGTCGATGAGATCGTTCGCGCCAATGGCGAGGTGGTGTCCTCATCCCGCCCGCAGATCATCCAGAACCTTGAAGGCGGAATTCTGGCCGAACTGAATGTCGCCGAAGGCGATGTGGTCGAAGAAGGCCAGATGCTGGCCCGACTTTACGGCACCCAGTTTCAGGCCACCGTCGACGAGTTGGACGACGAGATCGCCACCTTGGAAATACGCCGCCTACGGCTAGAGGCAGAAATGCAGGGGGACGCAGACTTCGCCCTTCCGACCGACATTGAAGCGCGGGTGCCAGCCATCGCCGCTTCGGAACGCAGGCTTTTGGGCGCGCGGATTGATGAATATCAGGCCCGCGTTTCTGGGGCAGAAGCCGTGGCCGAACAAACGGCCAAGGAACTGGATCTCGTGCAGAAGATGTACGACCGCGAAATCGCTCCGCTGATCGAGGTGACGCGGGCAAAAAAGGCGCACTCCGACGCGCAAAACAAACTGTCCGAAGCGGTGACCACCACCGAAAAAGAGCGTGCAACCGATTATGCCAAGACCCAAGGGGAACTGGCCAGCCTGAAGCAAAAGCGCAAAATGTCGCAAGATCAGCTGGCGCGCACCACTCTTTTGGCGCCGATGCGCGGCGTGGTGAACAAACTGTCCGTGACGACCATCGGCGGCGTGGTGCGGCCCGGCGAAGAAATTTTGCAGATCATCCCCATAGACGACGAAGTTTTCGTCGAAGCCAAGGTCAAGCCACGCGACATCGCCTCGGTGCGGATGGGGCAAGAGGCAACGATCAAGCTGTCGGCCTATGACTACACGATTTACGGCAGTCTGCACGGCAAGGTCACGTTTGTATCCGCCGACACCTTCAAGGACGAAAACGCCCGCAATCCCGATGCCGAGGCGCATTACAAGGTGACGTTGGCAGTGGACCGCAGCCAGTTCGATGAACGGCAAAAAAAGCTGGAAATCCGCCCCGGCATGCAGGCTACCGTCGAACTGGAAACCGGTGGAAAGACGATTCTGACCTATCTGACCAAGCCACTTTACAAGGCAAACGAGGCGCTGCGGGAACGATAACAGAAGGGGTTCCCGACACGGTTCGATAAAGGGCACCGCTAGCCCTTAATATTCTCTAAAATGCCATCCCTTAACCCCCCCGCAACCCTGTTTCGCTACATCTGCCCTTGGGTGTGAAATACATGGGTGTGTGAATGGCCGGGCAAGGGAATGCCAAGCCAGTCATCATCAAGCGGAAGAAAGTCGTGCAAGGCGGCGGGCATCATGGCGGTGCCTGGAAAGTCGCCTATGCTGACTTCGTGACGGCCATGATGGCCTTCTTCATGCTGATGTGGCTGTTGAATGCAACGACGGAAAAACAACGCAAGGGGATCGCGGATTATTTCAATCCGACGATTCCGGTGAACCGCGTCTCTGGCGGTGGCGACGGCGCCTTTGGCGGCGACAGCACGTTTACGGAAAACACGCTGGCCCAGACCGGCACCGGCGCGACAGACGAAAACCCGACCGAAGCCGACAAGGCCCGTGGCGAAGCCTTGTCTGAAGGCGCAGCGGCAGCGGATCAAAAGGTATTGTCCGAGGTAGAACAGGCTTTGACCGCCAAAGGCGGGGAAAGCATGACCATGGAGCGGTTGCTGCGCCATGTCGTGACCCGCGTCACGGACGAAGGTCTTGTCATTGAGATCTTCGATCTTGAACGCACGCCGCTGTTCAAGGACGAAACATCTGAACCCACAGAAATGACAAAGGAAATATGTGCGCTTCTTGCCGAGGTTCTGGGCTTGGCGACCAATGAGATCGCGGTCAACGGCCATGTCCGCAGCTATCCGATCACACTGCGTGATGACCCGACCTGGGATCTTTCAACCGCACGCGCCCAGACCCTGCGTCAACTTTTGCAGGATCGGGAACTGCCGACCAGCCGCATTGCCCGCGTCAGCGGCCATGCCGATCGCAAACCGGCAGTCGCTGACCCAACCGCCTTGCGCAACAACCGGATTGAAATCGTTCTGCTGCGAAAGAATTTATGAATTCCGTCAAATCTTAGCTGTTAGGGGAGAATTAACGCGACCTGATGCAGGTTGGGCTTCACACGAAGTCGAAGCTGCAGAAAGGCGCCATCGATGACGATTTCTTCCTCGCTGAACGCGGGTGTTGCGGGCCTGAACGCGAATGCGAACCGGCTTGCCACCATCTCGGACAACATCGCGAACTCTGCGACTTATGGCTATAAACGCGCGCAGACGGATTTCCATTCGGTGGTGATCCACGGAAATTCTAACACGAGCTATTCGGCAGGTGGGGTCCGGACCACCAACTTTCGCCTGATCGACGACCGTGGCCCCCTGATTGCCACCACGAACTCGACCGACCTCGCCATCGACGGGCGCGGCTTTCTTGCCGTCACCGATGCCAGTGCGGTGACGGCAAACGCCAGCAGTTACCCGATCTCGCTTGTGACCACCGGGTCGTTTCGGGCAGATTCCGATGGGGTTTTGCGCACGGCCACAGGCCAGGTGCTGATGGGCTGGCCCGCCAATGCGGACGGTAGCCTGAACACCTATCCCCGTGACACCATGGCCGCGCTGGAACCCGTGCGCATCAATGCCAACCAATATGTCGGCAACCCGACCTCGGAAATGCGGTTGGGTGTCAACCTGCCCGCATCCGAAAGCGTCTCTGGCGCCAGCGGTACGCCGCATGATTTGACGGTGGAATACTTTGGAAACCTTGGCACGTCCGAAGCGCTGGAGTTCACCTTTATCCCGACCGTGCCGACCAGCGGCACCTCGAACACCTGGACGATGGAGGTGCATGACAGCGCCTCGGGCGGGGCGTTGGTCGGCGAATATGAGCTGACCTTCAACGACACCCAGATCGGCGGCGGCACCTTGGCCAGCGTGACGGCAACCTCTGGCGGGGCCTATGACGCGGCAACCGGGGAAATTCAGCTGACCGTCGGGGGCGGCAGCATCAAACTCGACATCGGCGAAATCGGCGAAGCGAATGGGATGACCCAACTTGCCAGCACCTTCTCACCCGTGGCGATCTCCAAGAATGGCACCACGGTCGCCACGCTCTCCTCGGTTGAGGTGGATGAAAAGGGCTACCTTTATGCTGTCTATGATCAGGGCTTCACCCGCCGCATCTACCAATTGCCAGTGGTGGATGTGCCGAACCCCAACGGGCTGATCGCCACGAACAACCAAAGCTATCAGATCTCACCCGCCTCGGGTCCGTTCTACCTGTGGGATGCGGGCGATGGGCCGACCGGCTCTACGGTCGGTTTTTCGCGGGAGGAGTCGGCGACGGACGTTGCCGCGGAATTGACCCAGCTGATTCAGACCCAGCGTGCCTATTCGTCAAACGCCAAGGTGATCCAGACCGTGGACGAGATGTTGCAGGAAACCACAAACATCAAGCGATAACGTGTCATGAGCATCTCGGGCAGCCTTTCCAGCGCACTTTCCGGCCTGACCGCCGCGGCAAAGGCGGCCGAGGTTGTGTCTTCGAACATCGCCAATGCCACAACCGAAGGCTACGGGCGCCGCGAGGTTATCACCACCGCTCGCGCCGTTGGCCGCACCGGGCAAGGCGTGCAAATTGTCGGTGTGCGGCGGGATGTCGATGCAGCCCTGCTCTCTGACCGCCGCCGCGCGGAAGCGACAGGCGGTGAACGCGATGCCAAGGCGGCGTTCTTTCAACGGCTTGAAGCGGCGGTCGGCACCACCGACAGCGCGATCTCGCTGGGCGGCCGCGTCGCCGCGTTTGACACCGCCCTCTTGGAAGCGGCCTCTCTGCCAGATTCCGAGGCCCGCCTTTCTCAGGTTGCCGAAACCGCCCGTGTGCTTGCCAGCCATATCAGCACAGCCTCCCAAGAGGTGCAGGCCGCACGGGCCGATGCCGATGATCGGATCGAGGCGGATGTCGATCTGCTCAACCGCACGCTCAAACAGATCTCGGAACTTAACAGCAATATTCGCGCGACCTATGCCGGAACCCGCGATCCTTCGGCCCTGATTGACCAGCGCCAACAGTTGATTGACAGCATCGCCTCAGTGGTGCCGATCCGCGAAGTCACCCGTGACGATGGGCAGATCGCGCTTTACACGACCGGTGGCGCCATGCTGGTCGACGGCCACGCCGCCGTCTTTGGATTTGATCCTTCGGGCATCGTCACAGCCGAAATGTCGTTTGGGGCAGGCAGCCTTTCGGGGCTCACCCTGAACGGGCGCGCCGTGGCCACATCGGGGGCCGACAGCCCGATTTCCGGGGGAGAATTGGCTGCCCATTTCGCGGTGCGCGATACATTGGGCCCAGAAGCCCAAGCCAAACTAGATGCCCTGGCCCGCGATCTGGTGGAGCGTTTTGCCGACTCCGGCGTCGACCCGACGCTCGTTGCGGGTCAAGCCGGCCTTTTTACCGATGGGGGTGGAAATTTTCTGGCCACCAACGAACTTGGCCTCGCCCAGCGCCTGACGCTGAATGCGGCCGTCGATCCACAGCAAGGTGGCGCACTTTGGCGGTTGCGGGACGGAATCGGCGCCACAACCCCCGGCCTCGCCGGAAATGCCAGCGGCCTCGTGGCGCTTCAGGAGGCGCTCAGCACAGCGCGGGTGCCCTCCTCGGGTCAGTTCATGACCGGGGCAAGAAGCTTTTCCGCGCTGCAAGGTGATATGCTTTCGGCGATGGTTTCCAATCGGCTGACGACCGAATCCGAGGCCAGCTATGCCAATGCCCGCACCGAGGCGCTGACACAGTTGGAACTGGCCGCCGGGGTCGACACCGATCAAGAGCTGCAATCACTTTTGCTGATCGAGCAGGCCTATACCGCCAATGCCAAGGTCATTCAGACGGTTGGCGAAATGATTGACACATTGCTGGGGATGTAATCCATGTCTTTGATCGGGTTCGGAGATCTGGCGCAATCCAATGCCATGCGCCGCCATGTCACCCAGACCAAGACCGATCTGGCGCGCCTGTCGCAAGAATTGACCACCGGTCAGGCCGCCGACACGCCCCGCCATCTTTCGGGCGACATGGGGCCGCTTTTGGCCATCGATTCCAGCCTTGCCCGGCTGGAAGGTCATGGTGCGGTGACCCGCGAGTTGACGCTGTTTGCCGAGGCGATGCAAACCAGCCTCACAACGGTTTCGGATATGGCACTGACGGCCGCGAATGGCCTGATCGCCGCCTCGGGCACGGCATCGGCGGCCCATATCAACACAGCCGCCTCGGCCGCCCAATCCGCCTTGCGGTCAACCCTTTCAACGCTGAACACTCGATTTGGCGACCGCACGCTTTTTGCGGGCATGGAAACCGGGACGCAGGCCATGGCCTCGGCCGACACGTTGATGACAGCCTTGGAAAGCGCAATCAGCGCGGCCGGTGCCACCGACGTCACCTCTGTCGAAGCCGCGGTTGATGCCTGGTTCGCGTCCCCCGGTGGCTATGATGGCACGGTCTATCTTGGCGGCCCGCCGCTGAGCGAGGTACCGATTGCGGCAGGCGAATCCGTGGCCCTTGACGTGACTGCCAACGACCCGGCCTTGCGCGAAACGCTGAAAGGCCTCGCCATGGCCGCGCTGGTCGACCGCGGCATTTTCGCTGGGCAGTATGATTTGCAACATGATCTTGCTCAACGTGCCGGCGAGGTTCTGTTTGCCGGGGAAAATGATCGGGCCGACCTTGCCGCCCGACTGGGGGGCCTGCAATCGCAGATCGACCGCGCGCAGACCCGCAATGAAAGCGAAGCCGCAACGCTGGGCATAGCGCGCACAGGCATGGTCGAGATTGACCCCTATGAAACTTCGACACGTTTGCAGGACGCCGAAAGCCAACTCGAACTCATCTACACCCTCACCGCGCGCATTTCGCGCCTCAGCCTTGCGGATTACCTCTGATGTTCAAAGCTTTGTTGGTGTTCTTGTGTCTTGTGCCGGGGCTTGCGGCGGCGGGGCCGGTGCGGATCAAGGATCTGGTCGAATTCGACGGCGTGCGCGGGAACGATCTGGTGGGATACGGCCTTGTCGTCGGGCTGAACGGCACCGGCGACGGCATCCGCAACGCGCCTTTCACCGAAGAAATCATGTCCAATCTGCTGGAACGTCTGGGCGTCAATGTCGCGGGCGAGGAATACCGGCCGAAGAACGTCGCGGCAGTTTTTGTGACGGCCAACCTTCCCCCTTTTGCGCGTGCGGGGGGGCGGATTGATGTCACAGTGTCAGCGATTGGTGACGCCAAAAGCCTTCTGGGCGGAACGTTGGTCATGACCCCGCTGAACGGCGCGGACGGGCAAATCTATGCTGTGGCCCAAGGCACGATCATCGCGGGCGGCATTTCGGCCGAAGGCGAGGCGGCCCGGGTTGTGCAAGGGGTGCCCACGGCAGGCACGATCCCCTCGGGGGCTTATGTGGAGCGCGAGGTCGAGTTTGATTTCGCGGGTCTGGACCAGTTGCGCCTCGCACTGCGCGCACCGGATTTCACGACGGCCGCTCGGATCGAAGATGCCATAAACCGGGACATGGGGCGTGGTGCCGCCCGGATGATGGATGGCGGAACGGTGATGCTGAATGTCTCTGCCATCGGGAGCGGTTCTCCGGCTCATGTGCTGAGCCGGGTGGAAAACATCGCCGTCGAACCTGAAAGCCGCGCGCGCGTGGTGGTCGACCAGCGGTCTGGCACAATTGTGATGGGGCAGGACGTGCGGATCAGCCGGGTGGCGGTAGCCCAAGGCAATCTAACCTTGCGGGTCGAGGAGGCCCCAACTGTGTCGCAGCCCAATCCCTTTGCCGAAGGCGAAAGCATTGTGGTGCCCAGCACGACCGCCAGCATCACAACCGAACCGGGCAAGGGTCTGGCCGAGGTCACCGGCGGCACCAGTCTTTCAGAGGTGGTTGCCGGTTTGAACGCGCTTGGCGTCGCCCCCTATGACATGATCGATATCCTGAAAAGCATCAATGCAGCCGGGGCGCTGCATGCCGAATTCGTGGTGAACTGAACCTCTGTTATCAATGCAGGGCCGTTTGGAACCAGCCCGAAGCGGCCGCAACCCCAGAGCTGGCCCTGCCCCTCGGCTTTGCCGAGGTGTCGCCACCCCTACAAGCAGAGCCACGAACCCTCGTGTCATATCACCGCAATTGAGATCGGAACGGTCAGGCAGGGCCGCCACAACTGGAAGCGTCTTGGGGCCGGTCACTTGGGTGACCGACCCTCTGGGAGCTGGGCAGGTTCTATTCGGCCCCGATGCCTAAAGCGAATGGGTTGCCAAACCTGCGATCAAAAATAGCTTCGTACCAGCGCACTGGAAATAAGCGTCCAACCATCCGCAACCACAAAGAAAGCAAGCTTGAACGGCAGCGCGACCGCGGCCGGGGGCACCATCATCATCCCCATCGACATAAGGACCGCCGCCACCACCAGATCAATTATGAGGAAAGGCAAAAAGACCAGAAAGCCGATTTCAAAGGCACGCTGGATTTCGGACAGGATGAAGGATGGCACCAGAACGGACAGCGGCGCATCGGCCAAAGGTGTCGCAGTTTCTGGACGCAGCGCCTGCAAGGCCGCAAAGGTATCCGGGTCAAGCCGGGCGGTCATGAAAACCCGAAATGGCGCCATGATAAGCGGGATCGCCGTTTGCACATCGATCTGCCCATTGGCCAAGGGATCAACACCCTTGACCCAAGCTTCGGTCAAGACCGGATCCATGACAAACCATGTAAGGAACATCGCAAGGCTGATGATCAGCATGTTCGGCGGCGATTGCTGCAAACCGATGGCCTGACGCAGGATCGACAGGACCGTGACGATAAAGGGAAAACACGTGACCATCACAGCCAGACCGGGCACGATCGACAAAATGGTGACCAAGAGCAAAAGCTGCACGGATCTGGTCGCCAAGGAGCCGCCATCCCCAAAATCAATCGAGACGTCTTGGGCAAAGGCCGGACCCGCCAAAAGTGTCAGCGCAAGGCCGAACAAAAGCGCCTTTTGCGTCACAATCCGCCCCGCAAATTGGCGACCTCGGTCAACCGGACAGCCAGTTGGCCCGCCGGTTCCCCGTCAATCTCTTGCAGCACACCGCGAGCAATCAAGCGGTCGCCGACATAAAGCTCGACCGGGTCCTCGACCCGGCGATCCAAGGGCAGGATCGCATCACGGCCCAGACGCAGCAGGTCCTTGACCAAGGGCCGTGCCTTGCCGACGGAAATCGTGACCTCAATCGGCACCTGCGCAAAGGGGTTCGTATCGCTGGAGGGGTCATCCATTTCAGATCTCCGTGTTGGACAAGTCGAAGAAGCCCCGCAGGGCTGTCATGATTTCTGCAGTTGCACGGTCAAGATCGACACAGGCTTCAGAGCCGCCAAGCCGCAAATAGACCTGCCCCTCGCCGAGCGTGGCCTCTTCCTCGATCACGATGGGCAAACCTGTTGCCTCGGAAATCAGGGCCTCAACAGCGGGCCGTGACGCGGGGTTAAGCACCATCACCACCGGCGCGTCGGCCAATGTTTCGCTCATGGGCATCAGCGCATCCAGAACGATGCTGCCCAACGACGCCCGCGCAATTTCAGGCAAGAGTTTGCCAACCGTTTCCGTCAGCAGGGGTTCAAGCGCGCGCAGCACATGGCTACGCGCCTCTTGGTAGGTGAAGGAAAGCGCTTGAAGATTGCGGGCCAGCTCCGCCCGGATCCGCGACTGATCGCCGGATTGGGCGGCTGTGGCATCTTCCCAGCCAGCGGCATATCCGGAATCATAGGAGGCAAGCTTGGCCTCCTCGAGTGCAGAGATGTCCAGCACCACGGTTTCGGCAGGACCGCCGGCTTCGTCACTTTCAAAAATTTCCAGCCGCAAGACCATCAGGCGCGCTCCTCATCCTGCTCCATCCAACCGCGCAGAATTTCGACGGTCTCGGCCTGCCGTTCTTCGATCAGGCGGCGCAAGCGCGAGACGGGATCTGTCGCCTCATCGGTCTCCAGCGCTGCAAATTCCGAGCCATCGTCAATTTCTCCGGTCAGAACCTGCGTCACGCCGGCGGCGTCGGCCCCATCCATCGTCAGCGCGCCATTCCCTGCCGCCATACCCGGCAAGGCTAACGGCGATGTCTCGGCGGTCAGCCGCGGGCGAGAGGTCAGAACCGGGCGCAGCACGAAAAGCCCCAAGACCAGTGCCACGAAAGCCAGAACGACAATCTGGATCAGCGACATGGTGTCGATCGGCCCCATCGCAGTGAACATCCCGGCCTCCAGCAAGTCTCCGGCGACAGGGTCGGGTTCAAACGCCAGCGACTTGATCGTCAGCACGTCACCGCGCGCCTCGTCTATGCCCGCGGCAGACGCAACCAGTTCTCGCAAGGTGGCAAGTTCTTCGTCCCCGCGCGGCTCCACCCGCGTTGTGCCATCCTCCGCGGTCACAATCTGCCCATCCAGCAAGACGGCGACCGAAATCTTCTTCACCGCGCCCGGCGTGCGCAGCACCTCGCGCTGGGTTTCAGAGACCTCATAGTTCACCCGCTCCCGGGTTTCGGAGTTTTCACTTTTTCCGGATGCCCCTGCGTTGGCATTGCCCTCGGGCAGGTTCGAGGCCACGGTCACCTCGCCACCCGGTTCGGTGGACGTTCCGGTGCTGCTTTCGGTTTCCTGCGAAATCGCAACCCGGCCCTGCGGATCAAAGGTGTGTTCCGTGATCGCCTCACGCTCGGTGACCACATCGACCGCGACTTCGACCACGGCCTTGCCTGCGCCGACCCGCGCCTCCAACAGACGTTCGACGTTGCGGCGCAACTCGGCGGCGCGGGCATCAGCCGCCGCATCGGGGCGCAGGGTATCTTCTTCGCCGGGCAACAGACCGGCAACGGCATCGATCACCGCCACATCCTCGGGCACCATCCCCGGCACAGCGGCCGCCACCAGATGACGCAGCGCGCGGGCTTGCTCAACCGGCAGACCTCCGGCTGCGGTGGATACGGTGACCGAGGCTTTTGCCTTCTGTTCCGGCTGAAATGCCTTCGTCGGGGCCTGCGCAATATGCACCCGTGCAGCTCGGATCAGCGGGTTCGCCAGAATCGTGCGGGCAATTTCACCTTCTTTCGCCCGCCAATAGGCCGCATCAAACATCTGCGAGGTGGTGCCAAAACCTGAAAGCCCATCCAAAAGCTCATAGCCGGTGCCGGAATTGGCGGGCAGCCCCTGACCGGCCAGCACCATACGCAAGCTGTCGCGGCGCGTACTGTCGACGTAAATCGAATCGCCCCGCACCTCGAACGTAACGCCCTCTTGTTCCAAAGCGGCAACGACATCACCTGCCGCAGCCCCCTGCAAGCCCGCGTAGAGCAGCGACATACCCGGCTTTCCGGCAAACTGCGCAATGGCCAAAACCGCAAGGAAAACAGCCATCGTCGCCCCCGCAACGATCGCCCGTTTCTTGCCATCAAGCCCCTGCCAGAGTTGGATCAGGTTTTGCACGCGTCACCTCGTTTCGGACTTCTGTCCTGAGGAGCAGCTTTGCTTCACCCGGATTAACAATCGGTTAGTGACCTTCGATCTATTTTCGTTCTCGACGACGATTCTTGAAAAGCGGGCATTTCCTTGGCTGACGTTGATGAACCGCAGGATGCGGCACCGAAGAAGAAATCGAAAAAACCGCTCGTGATCGGGCTGGTTCTGGCGGTCTTGCTGGGCGGGGCCGGGTTTTACGCCACTTGGTCTGGCATGATCTTGGGATCGGCAGATGAAGCGCACGCTGAGGCCGAGCCCGAGGTTGGCGCCCTGCCCGACATTGCCTTTGTCCCGGTTGATCCTTTGGTCATTACCCTTGGATCCGGTGAGGCCGTTCGCCACCTACGCTTCACCTCGCAAATCGAAGTCGCGGGGCCGCATGCCAGTGAGGTTCAGCTTCTTTTGCCTCGCATCGCAGACGTGCTGAACGGTTATCTGCGGGCGGTTGAGGTAACCGAACTGGAGGATCCGGCGGCGCTGGTGCGCATCCGGGCGCATCTTTTGCGACGCATCCAGATTGTCACGGGCGAAGGTCGCGTGCGCGACCTGCTGGTGACTGAATTCGTTTTGAATTGAAGGAGAGCGGGCATGGAGCTGATTGCAGATGTGCTGATGTCGGCCGGGGCCTTCGGGGCTGCGATCTATTGCTATGTGCTGGCTGGTCGGTTGAAGAAATTCACCACCTTGGAAACCGGCATGGGTGGCGCGATCGCGGTATTGTCGGCCCAAGTCGATGACATGACGCGGGCTTTGGAAAAAGCGCGCGGCGCAGCAACCGGATCGGCCACCGGACTAGAGGCCCTGGTTTTCCGGGCCGAGGGCGTTGCGGCAAAGCTGGAATTGATGGTTGCCGCGATGCACGATCTGCCTGCACCGCCCCCCGCCAGAACCGCGCAGCCAGAAGAAGAGGCACCATCAGACGACCGCAAACTGCGCTTTGTCAGGCGGCGCAATCTGCGCCACGATGTGGAGGCTGCAGAATGAAACGCGCTGGCAGAGGGGCCCTGGTCATTCTTGCGCTGTTTCTCGCCTCGTCCGGGGCGTTGCGGGTCGGGGGCATCGCAGGGCAGGCCCTGGCAAATTCCGGCGCCGAAGTCCCGGCAGTCGAAGAAGTTGCCCCTGCAGAATGCCCGACACCACCGGCGGCATTGCTGCAGGCTCTGAAGGAGCGCGAGGCGCAGGTCGCGGCGGCCGATGCCGCAACGAAAGAACGCATGGCCGCACTGGATCTGGCCGAAAAAGCCATCGAGCAACGCCTGCAAGAGCTTTCCGCGGCGGAGGCAAGCCTGAAAGAGGTGTTGGCCATCGCGGACGGGGCCGCAGAGCAGGATTTGGCCCGCCTGACAGCGGTATATGAAGCCATGAAACCCACAGATGCCGCCGCTCTTTTTGATGCCATGGCCCCAGAGTTCGCAGCTGGCTTTCTTGGCCGCATGCAACCGCCCGCGGCAGCGGCAGTGATGGCCGGAATGCCCCCCGAAAAAGCCTATTCGATTTCAGCGCTCATCGCGGGACGAAACGCCAATGCGCCGAAAGAATAGGGAAAATTCTTAACCTGTCCCTGCCAAAGTGCCGCAAACAGGAAAGGACAAGGCATCATGTTCGGAATCGTAGGCATCGTCGTCATCCTCGTCATGGTCTTCGGCGGCTATACGATTCATGGCGGCAAGATGGGGCCGATCATCGAAGCCTTGCCCTTTGAGATGATCATGATCGGCGGGGCGGCCGTCGGTGCATTTCTGGTGTCCAATGATCTTGCGGCGGTCAAACACACCGTCAAGGATATGGGCAAGGTTTTCAAAGGTGTGAACTGGAAACCCACGGACTATCGCGATCTTTTGTGCCTGCTGTTCGAACTGATCCGGATCGCACGGGCCAACCCCGTTGCGCTGGAAGAACACATCGAAAACCCGCATGACTCGGCAATTTTCGGCAAGTATCCGAAAATCCAGCACAATCATGAACCGGTTGAACTGATCTGCGATACGATGCGGGCCGCATCAATGAACTATGATGACCCGCATCAGGTCGAAGAAGTCGTGGACAAACGGCTAGAGGCGACGCTGACCCACGCCATGCATTCCTCCCATGCGTTGCAATCCATGGCCGATGCCTTGCCCGCGCTTGGCATCGTGGCTGCCGTGCTGGGTGTTATCAAAACCATGGGATCGCTGGATCAACCGCCAGAGATTCTTGGTCAGATGATCGGTTCGGCCTTGGTCGGAACGTTTCTCGGGGTTTTTCTCGCCTATGGCATCATGGGCCCCTTCGCCAGCCGCGTGAAAGGCGTGGTGGAGGAAGACGCCCATTTTTACCAACTCATCCGCGAAGTGCTGATCGCCAATCTTCATCGGCACCCCCCGAACATCTGCATCGAGGTGGGCCGGCAAAACACCCCCCACCATGTGCGCCCAACCTTTGCCAACCTTGAAGAGGCCTTGCGCGGGCTAAAACAGGACGCCGCATGATCCGGCTGGCGGTCGCCTTTCTCGTGATCCTGGCCATGCCAGCACTGGCCCAAACAGGCCGCGTCACCTCTGGGGAACATGACGGCTTTACCAGGGTTGTGATCGACTTTGGCAAGCCCGTAGACTGGCAATTTGGGCGCAGCGAAAGTGGCTATGAACTGCGCCAGCCCGACGCCCAGATGGCGTATGACCTGACCAGCGCCTTTGCGTTGATCGGAAAATCGCGTCTGGCCGCCCTTGACGCACCACAGGGCACGGGCCGCGTCCAAATCGGGTTGGCTTGCGCCTGCCATGCGATCCCCTTTGAATTCAGGCCGGGGATCGTTGTGATCGATCTGAAAGATGGCCCTCCGCCCAAGAATTCCGTTTTTGAAGAATACCTTGAACAGCCGGCTGCAAGCGCGTCACCGAACACGCCCGAGACAAGCCCTGCTGAAAGCACGGCAACCGCAGGCTTTGATTGGACCGACGACGCCTTGCAAAAGATCCGAGCGGCGGAAATCCAACCCAAAGTCGCAGCACCGTCGGCAGAGCGGCACCCCGAAACCGCCCTACTGCCCCTCGATCCAAGCCTGCAACCGCTTCGCGACACCTTGATGCGCCAACTGGCGCAGGGGGCGACGCAAGGTGTGGTTGAAATGGCCGATATTCCCGCCGAAACCGATTTGCCGGTGACCGACTTCCCCAGCGCCCAAATTCGTATCGGCGAAGCGCGGAACAAGGCCACAGACAGGCTCGGCTCTCAGGACCGGACGCTTGGCGCGACGGGCACCACCTGCACGCCGGGGGAACTGCTGGATCTTGCGTCTTGGGGCAGCGCTGAAAGTCCCGCCACAGATCAAATCGCTGAGTTGCGCCGCTCACTCAGCGGCGAATTTGATCGCGCCAAACCTGAAAGCGTGGAAAAGGCGGTCAAGCTTTACCTCTACCTTGGTTTCGGTGCCGAAGCGCGCCAATTGGCAGACGCCTTTGATCTGACATCAGAAAACGGTGCCGTCTGGCGTGCGCTGGGGTCGTTGCTGGATGACCAACCCGATCAGGAGCATGTCTTTTCGGGCCAGGCCGCCTGTGACGGGCCATCTGCACTGTGGTCATTTTTGGCCGATGACACGCTGGTCAAGGGTGACCCGGTGAACGAAGGCGCAATCCGGCTTGCATTCACAGCACTGCCTTTGCATCTGCGTGAGTTGCTGGGCCTGAAACTCTCGGAACGGTTTCTTGCAATCGGCAATGAAAATGCCGCTCGGGCGCTGAGCGACTCGATCAGTCGCGCCTCTGGGGCAGCCGGAAATGAGGCCAAGTTGATTGAGGCAGAGTTGAACCTGCACCTTGGCGACGCAGGTCTTGCCGAGGAACTGGCAGGCGAAGTGCTGCAAGACCCCGGCCAAGATCGCATGCAGGCCCTGATTGCCCAAGTGGAGGCCCGCGTTGCCCAGAAACGGCCCATCGCCGCAGACACGGTTATCGAACTTGAAGCCTTCCTCAGGGGAACCGAAGGCTCCGCGCAAGAAACGCAATTGCGTGAAATTCTGATGCTTGCTCAGGCCTCATCGGGCGATTTCAAAGCGGCGTTTCAGACCCTGCCCGAATTTCCCCGGCAGAGGGCAACACTTTGGGATCTGCTTGCAAACCTCGCAACCGACGAAGTGTTTCTGACCCATTCCGTTCTGGGCGCTGAAACGGCACCACCACAAATCCCGGATGAGATTGCCGCGGCCCTTGCCCGGCGGCTGGCGGGATTGGGGCTTGGGACGCCTGCAAAACAATGGCTGAACACTGTGGAATCGCCGGACCCACGGCTTGTCGCAGAAATAGCCCTGCTGACCCGCGATGCCCCAGCAGTATTGAAAAATCTGCCCGCGACAGATGACGACACCACCTTTGCCATGCGGCTTCAGGCGCTTGAAGCGTTGGGTGATTTTCCTTTGCAGGCGGATCTGACTGCAAAGGCAGGCGATTTGGCCGCCGCATCCATAGCGCTTGCGAAAGCGGGCGATTGGCAGGGTCTGGCCAAAGCAGAATCAAGCCCGTGGCAGGCGGTTGCCGCAGAAGTAGCTCCGGTTCGGCCGCCCGACAACGAAAACCCAGACCCCCAGAAAACTGGCGCTCTTGGCCAAGGACATGCGCTTGTGGAGGCGGGCGAAAGAACACGCACCTCCATTTCAGCGCTATTGGCAGCCGTGCCGCGCCCGGAAACAAAAGGTCCGTAACCGTTTGGTAAGCAAAGCAGCTTAGCCTTCTTCAAACAGGCAGAGAATCTGCCACATTGGGAAGAATTTCATGACGTTTCGGCTTTTTTCGCCCATGGTAATGCTTATGCCGCAAATGGTGCTGGCGTCAGGTGTGGGGCAAAGCTGCGACAGCGCTGCGTTGCGCGCGGCCGAGGCCTACGGCGTTCCACCGCAGATCATGCTGGCAATCACCCGGGTCGAAAGCGGCAAACCTCAAGGCGATGCGTTGCAACCCTGGCCATGGGCCGTCAATCTGCAAGGTGAAGGGCATTGGTTTGACACCGTGGATGATGCCGCGGCCTTTGCGCAGAACGCTGTAGATTCCGGTGTGACGAATCTTGATATCGGATGTTTTCAGCTAAACTGGCGCTGGCACGGCGACAAATTCAGTTCGATCGACGAGATGTTTGATCCGACAAACAACGCCGATCACGCCGCCCGCTTTCTGGTGGAAAATCATCAAAGAACCGGCAATTGGATCGACGCGGTCGCCGCCTATCATTCGGCAAGCCCCGATTTGGCGGAAATCTATATCCAAAAAATCGAAGGGGTCCTGCAAGAGTTTGCCGACGCGGGGCAATTGCCCGACCAACCGCCGGAAGAACCGATCCGCGTGGCGGTCAACACCTATCCTCTGCTGATGCCGGGGGTCTCAGGGGGGCTTGCCTCATTGGTTCCCACACAAAGTGGCGGCCAACCTCTGTTTTTGGCGGGACCCTGAATGCAAAGCATCGCGGTTACGGGCCCGTCGCGGTTTTTCCAACCCACCATCCTGCTGGCCTTGGCGCTGATGGCCGTCATTGTCATGATGGTTTTGCCGGTGCCCGCCTTCGTTCTGGACATCGGCCTCGCGGTTTCCTTCGCACTGGCGATCCTGATGCTGACGGTTTCGCTGTTCATTGAAAGGCCGCTGGATTTTTCGGCGTTTCCGACCATCCTGCTGGCCAGTCTCATGCTGCGCCTGTCGCTGAACGTGTCTTCAACCAAGCTGATCATCGGGCAAGGCCACACCGGCACGGATGCGGCAGGCCATGTGATTGAAGGTTTTGCCAATTTCATCATGGGCGGCAACCTCTTGCTTGGGGTGGTGATATTTTGCGTCCTGCTGATCGTGAATTTTGTTGTCATCACCAAGGGCGCGGGCCGGATGGCCGAGGTTGGCGCGCGTTTCGCCTTGGACGGCATGCCCGGCAAACAGCTGGCGATTGACGCGGATATGTCCGCCGGGGCGATCACCCATGCCGAGGCGAAACTGCGCCGAGAAAAGGAACTGGCGGAGACGAATTTCTTTGGCTCGCTCGACGGCGCCTCCAAATTCGTCAAAGGGGACGCCGTCGCAGGCTTGCTCATTACGGGTTTGAACATCGTCATGGGTCTGGTGATGGGGGTGGCGGTCCATGGCATGCCATTCTCGCAAGCCTTTGAAACCTACTCCATTCTCACCGTTGGCGACGGTCTGGTTGCGCAAATTCCGGCGGTTATCATTTCGGTTGCGGCCGCACTTTTGCTGTCCCGGGGCGGCGCCACCGGGGCCGCCGACGTCTCTTTCTTTGCGCAACTTGGGCGCTATCCGGGTGCTTTGGGCACGGTTGCACTGCTTATGGCCCTGTTTGCGGTGGTGCCGGGAATGCCGTTTTTGCCCTTCATGTTGGGCGCGGCCGCTTTGGGGTATCAGGCTTGGCGTGCCTCAAAATCCCCGCCACCCGCCGAGGTGACGCCTGACGAACCGGCCCAGGCGAAAGCAAAACCTCTTGGCGACATGTTGGATTTTGACGAGGTGCATATCGAATTTGCGCCCAATCTTGTCGCCATGGCGCTTGATCCCGCCACGGGTCTGGAAGCTCGCATTGCCAATATGCGCAGCCATGTTGCCGGCAGTTATGGCCTGATCCTGCCCGAAATCCGGCTGACGGATGAGGCTGGCCTGCCCCCGTCAACCTATCGCATCCGCCTGCAAGGGGTGGAACGCGTGCGCGACAGGCTGCTACCGGATCGTGTGTTGGTGCTGCTGGCTGACGACACCTCGGCACCAGATGGAATTGATGTGCGCGAGCCAGTCTATGGGGCCCCTGCCCGTTGGATCCGGCCCGACGATCAAGAGGAGGCCGCCTTGCAGGGCCTAACCGTGGTTTCCCCCCCAGAGGTTCTGGCCACTCACCTTCTGGAGGTCATTCGCGGTAATCTTTCACGGCTTTTGTCGCTGCGCGGCCTGCGCCGTTTGTTGGATGAGTTTGTCACGCTCAGCGACACGCAGCGGTCAGAAGCCAACAAACGCCTCTTGGATGAGTTGATCCCGGACAAGGTGCCGATGGACCTTTTGCTGCAAGTGCTGCGGCTTTTGCTGGACGAGCGGGTATCGATCCGCAATCTGCCCCTGATCCTTGAGGCGATTTCCGAGGCGCGCGGGTTGGGTCAGCCAGAGCTGATCTGCGAACATGTGCGCCAACGCCTTGGCTTCCAACTCGTTGCTGAACTGAAACGCGACGATGGAACCATTCCGCTGATCCAGCTGGCGCCGGAATGGGAAAAGACCTTTGCCCAATATCAGATTGATGGCGAACGGGCCTCGCAAAACATCGCCTTGCCGCCTGAACAGTTCAGCCGTCTGGCCAATGGCCTTGCCGAACGGTTCAACCGCGCGGCGGAAAATGGCACCTCACCTGCCCTGGTCACCTCGACCCAAAGACGCAGATTTCTCAGAACGGTGCTGGCCGCCAAGGGGCTGGCTGCCTCGGTCCTGTCCTACGAAGAAATCGGGCTGGAGGCCCGACCCGCGATGGTCGGCATGGTGCCGCCATGACGTTGAATCTGGCGGGTTTGTCAGATCTCTTGGGCCTTGGGCAATCGGTTGCGCTGTCGGCCCTGCTTGTGTTTTTGCGGGTTGGGGCCGCAATGGCGCTGTTGCCTGCCTTTGGCGAGCAATCCATCCCGCAACGGCTGCGTCTGGTGCTGGCCTTGGCCTTCAGCGCTGTTGTCTTGCCGGCGGCGGCCCCGATGATGCCCAGCGATCCGGGCCTTTTGGCAGCCCTCGGCGAAATTATAGCCGGTCTCGCCTTGGGGGCCGTGCTGCGCCTTTTTGTTTTGGTGCTTCAGATCGCTGGGGTGATGATCGCGCAGGCCACCTCACTGTCGCAGATTGCCGGGGGGGCGGCGCCAGAACCCCTGCCTGCGGTTGGTCATCTGTTGACCGCGGCAGGGCTTGCACTTGCGGTGATGGCCGGGCTGCATGTGCGGCTGGCCGAACTTTTGATCTTTTCCTATCAGGTCATGCCCGCAGCCGGCCTCCCCCCTGCGGCAGAGTTTGCCGATTGGGGCATCGGGCAAATTGCGCAGGCTTTCGGGTTGGCTTTTTCCCTTGCCGCCCCCTTCACCATCGCGGCGATGATGTACAATCTGGCTCTCGGCGCGATCAACCGGGCGATGCCTGCGCTGATGGTGTCGTTCATCGGCGCACCGGCCCTATCGGCCGCCGCGCTGATGTTGCTGACCGTGCTGACGCCCCTTCTGCTGGCGGTCTGGTCCGGCGCCTTGACGTCCTTCCTTGATGCCCCATTCGAGGCGCCGCAATGAGCGAGGAAGAGGATGACGACAAGACATTCGATCCCAGCCAGCGCAAACTGGACGAGGCGCGCAAGCGTGGCGAAATTGCCCGCGCGCCCGATGTCAACGCCGCTGCAGCCTACGCAGGTCTGCTATTGGCCGCCCTGCTGGCGGGACAGTATGTTCTGCTACAGATTGGTGCGATTGGTCAGTCAATCCTCGATCAGGCCGATCCACTTTCCCTGACAATTGCGCAAGGCGGGCAGGCGGGGCTGGGACCAATCATCAAAGCCGTGGGTGTGGCGATCTTGCCCTTCTTTGGCTTGCCTTTTGTGGCGGTGGCGCTGGCGCTGCTCGCCCAGCGCGCCGTGATCTTTGCGCCTGACAAACTGGCGCCCCGCCTCTCTCGTCTGTCACCGATCGCGGCCGCAAAGCAGAAATTCGGCCTCGAGGGTCTGTTCGAATTTGGCAAAAGCACCGTCAAGATGCTTGCCGTCGGCCTTTTGTTGACACTGCATCTGTCTTGGCGCGCGGATGAGATCGCGGGCAGCCTGTATCTGTCGGCGAACGCGGCAATCGCCTTGATGCTGAAACTGATGGTCGAATTCCTGTCGCTTATCTTGCTCTTGGCCACTGTCATCGGCCTTGCAGATTATTTCTGGCAGCGCTTCCAGCATCTGAAACGCAATCGGATGTCGCGCCAAGAGATGACGGATGAACACAAGGATAGCGAAGGTGATCCGCATGCAAAGGCCGCGCGGCGGCAAAAGGGGCAGGAAATTGCCCTGAACCGGATGCTGCAAGATGTGGCCAAAGCAGATGTGGTGATCGTGAACCCGACGCACTACGCCGTCGCCCTGCGATGGAAGCGTAGCGACCGCAACGCCCCGGTCTGCGTTGCAAAAGGCGTTGACGAAATTGCGGCACGAATCCGTGAAAAGGCCGCCATCGCGGGCGTGCCCTTGCACTCTGATCCGCCAACCGCCCGCGCCATCTATGCCGCCGTCGACATCGGCGATCCGATCCGGCCGGAACATTACAAACCCGTGGCGGCCGCCATCCGCTTTGCCGAGGCTTTGAAGAAGCGCCGGAAGGGTCGGGAATGAAACGGCAAGACTTACAAAAGCTGCAAGATCTGACCGGGCTGATGCTGGACCACCAGCTTGAACAGCTGCGCCGCGCCGCCGAGGCCAAGGCCCAATCCGAGGCGGCCCTGGCGCGGTTGGCCACACCCGTCGCCCCGGCCGATGAGGGGTTGGAAGGCGCATCCGCCGCGCTTGCAGGGCTGGCCTATCAACGCTGGGCAGATGCCCGCCGTGGCGAAATCAACCAAACATTGGCCCGTCAGACCCATCATTGGATGGACGCCCGCGACGCAGCGCAGAGGGCTTTTGGCAAGGCAGACGCGCTGCGTCGCCTCGTAGAGAAACAGGGGAAACCCCGCTGATCAGCTGTCCTGTCGCGCGATGTCGCTGATGAGAACGTCCTTGACCATCTCTCCCATCACGCCGGTTGCGGATTCGAGCAAGGCCTTGCGCAACAGGACAAGATTGGAACCATCGGTGAAGGATCCTTGGAACCCCCCGGCGTTTGCGTGGTCAAACAGCACTTGCAGGAACACATCGCGCAGCTTTGGCTCGCGGGCGTAGATATCTTGGCTCTTGCCCGGCTCAATCTCTAGGCTGAGCGACAGGATCACCATGGAAATCACCTTGCCGCCATCCATGACCGGCACGACAAACTGATTGTTCAGTTTGACGTATTCCGGCAGCACCTCAGACCCCGCCTCGGCATGGTCGTCAGCTTTCTGATCGGCGGCGCCATGCTCTGCGGCCTCACCTTCGGCCGCAACCGGCTCGGGCGCAGGTCGCAGGAAGAAACCCGCACCTGCACCAATGCCCAATCCCACAAGGGCAAGAAGAAAGGGAAGGATTTTACGGATCATGGGCCCTCAGAACGGCAGAAGAACATCAGCGACCTGCTGGCCGTAACGCGGTTGCTGCACATCGGTGATCTGACCGCGCCCGCCATAAGAAATCCGCGCACCGGCGATCTTGTCATAGGTGATCTCATTCTGGCGGCTGATGTCGATCGGGCGCACATAGCCCGAGATGATAAGCTCGCGCAGTTCAAAGTTGACCCGCACCTCTTGCTGGCCTTCGATACGCAGCACGCCATTTGCCAGTTCCTCCACCACCGTGGCAGCCACCCGCAGCGTCAGCTTTTCATTGCGCGAGACATTGCCGCTGCCCTTGTAGCTGGAAGTGCCCTTGGCATCGACCGCATCGGCCATGGTTGCGCCTTCGGCCAAAGCATCGTCCAGCCGTTGCGGGATCCCCACCAAGCTTGGCACGCCCATGCTTTCTGTCCCAGCTCGGCTGCGGTCAGAACTGTTCGATATCTCTGCTTTGTCGTCGATCTCGATCACGACCGTCAGAATATCGCCGCGCTGCGCCGCCCGCCTGTCACCGAACAGCGAACTTCTTCCCGCCGTCCAAAGCGACGAGGCATCCGTCGGCGCCTGTGGCGGCAGATCTTCGGGCAATGGTGTCGAATACATGGCGTGATGTTGATAAGACCCTTCAAGCGGCGAAAAATCGGGGGCTTTGCCCACCTGTTCCAGGCGTCCACAGGCGGTGACGGCGACAAGGGCAATGAATACGGAACGCATGGAGACTTCCTTCAGGGGGTTGTTTCTGGACCGACCGTGACGCCACCATCGGCGCCAACGCGGCCTGTGACCTTGGTTCTGGAGGCAAGATTCATCACCTCGATGATCTCACCTTCGGCGCCGCGCGCCAGCGCCCGGCCTTCGGTGCGAATGGCAAGGCCACCGCTTTGGTAAATCAAGGAAACGATCTGGTTGCGATCCACCATCGCCGCCGGGCCAAGACTGTCGCCCAAAACGGGTCGACCGGGATAGATCGCGACACGAGTCTCTTGTCCGATGGCCTGCGCCGGGTCGGTCAGTGCGCCCGGAATATCGGCCGCGACCAACATCACATCTTCTGCCACCAATGGGGTTTGCGCCTTGATCACACGGGCCGCAACCAAGCTGTCCCCCAGTGCCGCTGTCGGAAAAAGCAGGATCAGAACGCGCCACATCACCGCACCTGTGTGGTGGCCGACAGCATCTGATCGGCCGCCGTGATGACCTTGGCATTCAATTCATAGCCACGCTGCGCCTTGATAAGTTCCGTCACCTCGCGCACCGCATCGACCGAGCTTTCTTCCAGATAGCCCTGACGCAACATGCCCAAACCATCTGCGCCCGCCGTGCCGACCATGGGCGGCCCCGAGGCCGGACTTTCCAGAAAGAGGTTGGAACCAATCGCCTCCAGACCCTTTTCATTGGTGAACCCGACGAGATTCAGTTGACCGAGTTGCTGCGGTTCAACCTGCCCATCGAAATAGGCATAAACCTCGCCATTGGCGTTGATCGAGACCGAGCGAGCATCAGAGGGGATGGTCAAGCCCGGCGCAACCGGATGGCCGTCGGAGGTGACAATCAGCCCGTCGCCCGTGCGCTTCAGCGCGCCATCGCGGGTATAGGCCGACCCACCCGAGGGCATGGTGACCTCCAGATAGCCCTGCCCTTCAATCGCCAGATCCAGATCGCCGCCGGTCGCGGACAGCGTGCCCTGCGCCAAAACAACAGAGATCGCGGCGGGGCGCACGCCAAGCCCCATTTGCACCCCGGTCGGCAGCATGGTGCCATCTTCGGCCGCAATGGTGCCGGGGCGGGCAAGCTGCTGGTAATGCAGGTCCGCAAAGTCTGCCCGGCGCGCGTTGTACCCCGTGGTCGACATGTTGGCGAGGTTGTTCGACACCACATCGACCCGCATCTGCTGGGCGCTCATGCCGGTTGCGGCAATCTGAAGGGCAGATCGGAAGAGCGTCGTGT
>CALBSG010000183.1 GCA_937927675.1 uncultured Paracoccaceae bacterium
ATCTGACACCATCCGCACCTTGCCGCGCCGCGCCGGGTTTTCGCCCGCAACCGCCGTCAGCAAAGCATCCAACTCTTCGCGATAGCGCTGGTATAAGGCGTGTTCGGTTTCGGCAATCGCCGGATGCGCCAGCGCCGCCGACCACAGGTCAATGCGGGTGCGCACGTGATCTGGCTGCAGGAAATAATCACCGAAACCCGCCACTAAATAGGCTCTAACCTGCTCGATAGGCTCTTGTGCCGACGTTTCCAGCCCTTGGTCGGTTGCCGCGCGCAACGTGGCAGACGCCAGCTTGTAGGCTTCCGACAAAACTTCATCCATGCCGGAAAAATTGTAAGAGATATGCCCCAGCGAAATATCGGCCTCGGCCGCGACCTTGCGCGCCGTCAGCGCCGCATAGCCCTTGGTTTGCAGCACTTTAAGCGCCGCGCGAACAATGTCGCCGCGTCGATCGCGGCTATGGCCTGTTGGGCGTCTGGGTTTCATGCGCACATCGGTGACAATCAAGCCTCTCACGTCAAGACTTAATGCAACCAAGGGGTGATTTTGCGCGGATTTCCGATTAAGGCATTGAAATGCGAAATCTTACACATATCTTGAACCTGCGGGCCGGGCCCCTCTGACGATCATGTATCGTGATGTCGGACCGCATCGAGTGCGCTCGATGTCATGCCCGGACCCTTCGGCTGACCTCTCGGCGCACCCATGCGAGAAAGGTCTGACTGTGGAACTTATGACAATTGCGTTTCTGGGAACCCCACTGTGGATGTGGTTCACCTTTATCGGGCTGGTAATTGCCCTTCTGGTCTTGGACCTTGGCATCCTGCACAAAGACGGCGCGCAAGAGATTGGCGTGTCTGAAAGTCTGAAACTGTCCAGCATGTATATCGCGCTGGGCCTTGGCTTTTCCGGCTTTGTCTGGTGGCAGATGGGCTGGGATGCGACGGCAAATTACCTGACGGCCTTTGTGGTGGAAAAGACCTTGGCGCTGGACAACATCTTTGTCATCGCCCTGATTTTTGGCTTTTTCGCCATTCCGCGTGCCTATCAGCACCGGGTGCTGTTTTGGGGTATTCTGGGCGTGATCGTGCTGCGCGGCATCATGATTGGGCTTGGGGCAACACTTGTCGCACAATATGGGTGGATTCTTTATGTCTTCGCCGCCTTCCTGATCTTTACCGGCATCAAGATGCTGCTGATCGCCGACAAGGACCATGACATCGGCGAAAACGCCGTAATCCGCCTGCTACGCCGGATGTTCAATGTGACGGATGGTCTGCGCGGCACGGCATTTTTCGTGACCGAGCCTGACAAGACCGGCAAGCTGGTGCGTTTCGTTACGCCTCTGTTCCTTGCGCTGGTGATGATCGAAGTGGCCGACCTTGTCTTTGCGGTCGACTCGGTGCCTGCCGTGTTCACGATCACGACCGACCCTTTCATCGTCTACACCTCGAACATCTTTGCCATCCTTGGTCTGCGGGCGCTTTACTTTGCGCTGGCTGCGATCCTGCACCGCTTTGCCTATCTGAAATATGCCCTTGCGATCTTGCTGGTCTTCATCGGCTCCAAGGTCTTTGTGGCTGATCTGATGGGCTGGGCCAAGTTCCCGCCGTCGCTCTCGCTTGGCATCACCTTTGCCATTCTGGGCGCGGGTGTGGCGGTGTCCTTGTGGAAAACCCGCGGGCAAAACGTTGAAGCCCGTCCTTAAACCGCGTGTTCCCCCTTCCCCCGCAAGGCGCTTTTGCCTATGCGGGGGAAAACGACGAGGTCCGGGATGAGCTTCAACACCTTCGGTCACATGTTCCGTGTCACCACCTGGGGCGAAAGCCACGGGCCTGCGATTGGCTGCACGGTGGATGGCTGCCCCCCCGGCATCGCCCTGATCGAGGCCGATTTGCAGCCTTGGTTGGATGCGCGCAAACCCGGCACCTCCAAGTTCACCACCCAGCGGCAAGAGGCGGATCAGGTCCGTATCCTGTCGGGGGTGTTTGACGGGGTGACAACCGGCACCCCGATTCAGTTGATGATCGAAAACACCGACCAGCGGTCGAAGGATTACGGCGATATCGCGCAGGCGTTCCGGCCGGGACATGCCGACATCACCTATCACCAGAAATACGGGGTGCGGGATTACCGCGGTGGCGGGCGGTCTTCGGCGCGCGAAACCGCTGCGCGGGTTGCCGCGGGCGGCGTTGCGCGTGCGGTCCTTGCCGCCTTGGCGCCGGGTCTGACCCTGTCGGGCTACATGGTGCAGATGGGGCCAAAGGCGATTGACCGGACGCGCTTCGATGCGGACCAAATTGCGCAGAATCCGTTTTGGTGCCCCGATCCGGTCATGGCGACCGAATGGGCCGCCTATCTTGATGAGCTGCGCCTGACGCACAACTCGGTCGGCGCGGTGATTGAAGTCGTGGCAACGGGCGTTCCGGCGGGCCTTGGCGCGCCGCTTTATGGCAAGCTCGACGGCGATCTGGCTGCTGCGATGATGTCGATCAACGCTGTCAAAGCGGTAGAGATTGGCGACGGCATGGCCTCGGCGGTGCTGACCGGGGTTGAGAATGCCGACGAAATCCGCATGGGCCCGAATGGCCCAGAGTTCCTGTCGAACCACGCGGGTGGCATTTTGGGCGGCATTTCTTCGGGGCAGCCCGTCGTGGTGCGCTTTGCCGTGAAGCCGACTTCGTCGATCCTGACCCCCCGCCAGACGGTGAACACCAAGGGCGAGGAGTTGGACCTGATCACCAAGGGCCGCCACGATCCTTGCGTCGGTATCCGCGCGGTGCCGGTGGGCGAGGCGATGATGGCCTGCGTGCTGGCAGACCACCTTTTGCGTGATCGTGGCCAGACCGGCGGGTTGCGCGGGCAGATCGGTTAAGGTCAGACCGGAACGTGCAGGATGATGCCGTCCAGTCCGGCGCTCATCTTGATCTGGCACGACAGGCGCGAGGTGGGCTGACGTTCGGCCTCGGCGACGTCCAACATGGCGTCTTCGAATTCGCCGGTTTCGCCGGTCTTTGCCGCCCAGTCCGGGCCGACAATCACATGACAGGTGGCGCAAGAGAGCGAGCCGCCGCATTCGCCCACAACACGGGGAATGTTGTTGGCGACCGCAGCCTCCATCAGGTTCTGGCCCTCACGGACCTCGGCGGTGATGTGTTGCCCGTCGGGCAGGATCCAGGTGGCTTTCATGGCTTCCCTCAAATGTACCAGATGTACCAATCGCGCAGGGCGTCGCCTTCCAGAGCGGCGGTTTTTTCGACCTCGGCACGTTTCATATAGATGTGGTTTTCCACCAGACCGGCGCCAACCGCGTGGGTCAGCGCGGTGTCGGCCTCAAGGTCATTCAGCGCCTCGGTCAGGCTGGCGGCCACACCATATTCCGCATCATTGCCGGTAAACCCGTCGCCGGTTTCGCGGGGCTGCAGGTCATATTTGCCTTCATAGCCCAGAAGGGCGGCCTGCAGCACGGTTGCGACGACGGTATAGGGGTTCGCAGCCGCATCGGCCATGCGGTGTTCCAGCCGGGCCTTCTTGCCACCCTCGGCGCTGACGCGAACGGTGACGTTGCGGTTGTCGCCGCCCCAGTTGCACCAATAGCCCGACAGGCTGGCCGGTTGCAGGCGGGCATAAGACAGCGCATTCGGGGCGATCAACCCGGCCATCGCCTTGTGATGCCGCATCCAGCCTGCAATGCAGCCCTTGGCCACCGGGTTCAAATCATCGGGGTTGCCCCAATCGCCCTTGGCGATGGCGTTATGCTCTTTCTTGTCGGTCAGCGAGAAATTCACATGCATGCCGGACCCGCCTTTGTTCAGATGAGGCTTCGGCAGGAAGGTCAGGATGATGCCGTGATCAAAGGCAATCTCGCGGGCCATTTGGCGGAACAGCACCACGGTATCGACATGCTCAACCGCAGTGTCGAAGGTCAGCGTAAATTCAAACTGCGGGCTGTCATATTCGGCGGTGATAAGGTCTAGCGGCAGGCCGATTTCATGCGCCTTGGCCCAGATCGCATCGGTAAAGCGACGTGGGTCCGTGAAGTTGCCGGTGCCGTAAACCACGCCGCCGGGGGTGTCGTAGGGCACGATCTGCCCGTCTTCGTTGCGAACGAAAGCATAGGCTTCCAGTTCGATCCCGACCTTGGGCGTCAGCCCGTGTTTTTCCCATCCGGCAACGGCGCGCTTCAGCGCCCCGCGCGGACACATCGGCACAGGTGTGCCATCACCGCCGTAAAGATCGCCCAAGACAACGCGGGTTCCCGGCTCCCAGCCGTGACGGATTTCCTCGCCCTTCCAGCGCAGGGCCATGTCGGGGATACCTTCCAGGCACATGGTGCCGGGGGCCTCAATCAGCAAATCCTTGTCGTAATGCACCGAAAAGGTCGGGCGGGCGAAGCGGCTTTCGTCGTCGCGCATTTTGGATGCGGGCAGATATTTGCCCCGCATGATCGACAGATGATCGCAGAACATCGCGCGGAGGCGGTCCGTCATGGTAGTCTCCCTGTGATGCGGTCTATCGCCGCTTATTTCAACGTCACCTTCACCGGCAGTTCCTTGATTCCGCCGATGAAGTTGGAGCGCAGGAACTTGTGGTCCCCGGCAGGTTCGATGGACTTGATGCGTTTGGCAAGTTCTTCGAACAACACCCGCACCTCGAGCCGCGCCAGCCACATGCCAAGGCAGACATGCGGACCGCCTTGGCCAAAGGACACATGACGGTTCGGGCTGCGGAACAGGTTGACACGGAAGGGGTCATCGAACACCCGCTCATCGCGGTTGCCCGAGGCCCACCACAAAAGAACCTTGTCGCCTTCTTTCACCTGTTTGCCGTGGAACTCGAAATCCTGCGCGGCTGTGCGGCGGAAATAAGTGGTGGCGGTGCCCCAACGGATGATTTCATCCGGGGCGGTTTCCCAAACGCTGCCACCTGCCTGCATCTGGGCCAAAAGTTCGGGCTGATGGGCCAGCGCCTGAATCCCTGCCGCGATGGAATAGCGGGTGGTGTCATTGCCCGCCGCGACCAACAGGCAAAAGAAGTTGCGGAACTCATGTTCCGGCATCACCGACCCATCCGGGCCGGGCTGCAAGATCAGATGCAGCACACCCGAAGTATCGCCCGAGGCCTCCTTCTTGCGCAGAAGTTCTTTGGCATAGACAAACAACTCGGCCCCTGCGGGCGAGTTAAAGGGCATCATTCGGAATTCGTCCGTGGTCATTTTGTCCAGCACATGCTGGGTGAAATCGGGGTCGGTGTTGGCGATCAGCGTATCGCCTTTTTCTACCAGCCAAGGCAGGTTTTCATCCGGCGTGCCAAGGATGCGACCCAGCATCCGCATCGGCAATTGGCGGGCGATGTCCTTGGTCGCGTCAAAGGTGCCTTTGGCCAATGCCTCATCCAGGATCGGGCCGCAAAGCTCACGAATAATAGGTTCGAACTGGGCGATCACAGGTTTGGAAAACGCCTTGGCCACCTTGATCCGGGTCTTCATGTGTTCCGGCGCATCGGTTTCCTGAAAGGTGCGGCGGGCGAGGTATTCTTCGTAGGTCTGGTCCTCCATCCGGATGCCGCGCGCGGATGAAACAAGGTCAGGCTTGCCGTTCAGAAAGGTGATGTCCTCATGCCGGGTGGCAGACCAATAGCCCTTGCCGCCTGACCAATCAGACCAATGCATCGGGTCTTCGTCGCGCAGGCGTTTGAAGGTGTTGTGCGGCGGGCCCGACAAAAAGGTGTCATGACTGCCAAGATCGGCGTGGCCATTATCGGTCGGGGTCCAGACGGTCATGCTTGCTCTCCCTTGCCGCAATGCCGATTTCAAAATATACTAAACAGGTTCATAAATATGTAAAGCGGGAAGATCATGCATATCGCGCTGCTGATGACCAACACGGATGAAACTGAATTTGCCCAAGCCCGCCCGAAGGATGGCGAGAAATTCACGACGATGATCCAGTCGGTTCGCCCCGATTGGCAGGTGACAGTTTTTCCGGTGAAAGATGGGGTTTTCCCGGATTTGGGTGCGCGATTCGACGGCTGGTTGATCGGCGGCAGTCCCGCGTCGGTGCATGATGACGATGCTTGGGTCGCTGATCTTTTCGCACTGATCCGTCGGCTGGTGGCAGAAGGTCAGCCGATCTTTGGGGCCTGTTTTGGGCATCAGGCGATTGCCATGGCGCTGGGTGGGCATGTGGCCAAAAATCCGGGCGGTTGGGTGTTCGGACTGGTGGAAACCGCAATCGAAGGGGTGCCGATGAAGCTGTACGGCAGCCATGTCGAGCAGGTGGTGAACCTGCCGCCGGGCGCCGTGGTTTTGGGGGGTACCGCAGAATGTCCCGTTGGCAGTTTCGCCATTCCTGGCCGGGTTATGACCACACAATATCACCCCGAGATGAGCCATGGTTTCATCAGCGATCTGGTCGAGGAATATGCCAGCGACCTGCCGCCCGAGGTGGTGTCACGGGCGCGCCACTCTTTGACGGAGCGGGCTGACAGCACCACAATCGCAGAGCGGATCGCCCGTTTCTTTGAAGGTCAGCGCTAAGCGAAAAGCGCCGCAAGGGCAGTGCGGTCAATGCCGGGAATGGTCTTGCCAGGGAAACGGAAGGTGGGCGTGTCCGTGCCCGCCACGATGGCATTGACGACGGATTCCTCCACCGCTTCCACGGCGGCAAGATAGATCGGGTCCAAAAGTTCGGCGTTGAGTTCACTGCGCTGGATCAGTGGTCCTGCCTGCTGCGGCATGGGACCGAAAGGCGCGGTCGAAAACGCAAGAAAGATATCGCCCGATGAATTGCCACCGGGCGTCCCGCCCCGGCCAAGACCAAGACCCGCACGACGGGCAAGATGGCGCAAGGAAATCGTGGACAGCGGCGCATCCGTAGCAATGACAACAATGATCGAGCCTGTTTCACGTGGAACAAGCCCCTCAAATGGCATCAGTCGCCCTACAGGCTGGCCCAGCACATTGAACCATGGGCGCTTGCCGTGGTTGGCCTGCACCAAGACCCCAACAGTATAGGTCTGGCCGCCCAACTCGACCCGGCGCGAGGCGGTTCCGGTTCCGGCCTTGAACTCATAGGCGATCATGCCGGTGCCGCCGCCCACCGCGCCTTCGACCACGCGGCCGGATGTGGCGCTGTTCAGCGCCTCTACCGCGTCCTCAGGCTGCACGAACATCGCGTTGATGTCGTTCAAAATACCGTCATAGGTTTCCGCCACCACCGGCATGGCCCAAGCAATCGTGTCGCGAAAATGCGCGGCATAGCGGTCAATCATCCAGCGCGTCGCGCCTGTATGACACGCACCGATGCCATGGGTATTGGTGATCAAGACGGGGCCAAGGAAATAACCGCCGTCGTTGATCCAATGTGTGCCCGTCATCTCCCCATTGCCGTTCAGCGTGGCCTGACCTGCGCGCACGGGTTCGGGTCGTCCGGCATCCATACGCGGGATGATGGCGGTGACCCCGGTGCGCATATGGCGGGCTGGATCCAGCAGGGTCTTGGTGCCAACGCTCACCCCAGCAACATCGGTGATGGCGTTCAAGGGGCCGGGGGTGCCGGGGAAGGGCAGGCCAAGATCACGGGCGCGCATGGGGAACCTTTCGGATGTGTCCCCCAATGGCTAACACGGATCAAAGCGGCTGCAACTGGTGGAAACGGGATTGTTCATAAAGCAGTGGCGCACCTTCGGCGGTTGTCACCTCCATCACGCGGCCAATGAAGATGGTATGCGTTCCGGCCTGAACGGCCTCGCGCACCTCGCAAGAAAAGCTGGCGATCGCTGTGGTCAAGCGCGGGCCGTTGCTGCCGTCTTGCCAATCCCCATGATGGAATTTGTCAGCCCCGGTTGCCCCATTTGCCCCCGCAAAGGTCAGGGCGAGCGGGCCGCCATCCCCAGGCAAAAGATTGACTGTAAAGCGCATAGTCTCTGTTACGGCGGCGCATGTGCCGGTCTTGCGGTTCAGGCAGACCAAAAGGCTGGGCGGATCGGCTGTGACGGAACAGACGGCGGTGGCGGTGATGCCACGCCGCCCGTCCGCTTGACCTGTGGTGACAATGGTGACCGCCCCGGGAAAGCGGGCCATCGCGGCGCGAAAGGTTGCGGCTTCGATCGGGGCGGTCATGGGTTTATGCGGCCTTCAACTCTGACAAATAATTGGCGGCCGCCGTCGGATCGGCGAACCACGGGAAGAAATCGCGCGGATCGTCAAAGCCGTTCGCCATCCGATGTGCCAATTTCGGCAGGCCTTGGGCATTGCCCATGATGTCCAGAATAAACGGCGGTGGCGGCATCAGCAGCATGTTGGTCCACTGCACGACCCACTGGGCGTAATCCCAGAACTGGTCAAACGTGGATTGCATGAAAACCTCGTCAAAGGGTTTGTCGCCATGGGCAAGGATCGACCGCAGATAGATCGCGGCCGCCTTGGAGGCGTTGTTCGATCCCTGTCCGGTGATCGGGTCATTCAGGCAAACCGCATCGCCAAGACCCAACACCTTGCGACCCGAAGGCAGGGTGCCAATCGGGTGGCGGATGGTCGGGGCAAAGCGGCCCGCCAGAATGCCGTTGTCATCGGTGAGTGTGCAATTCTTCGACCGTTCATACTCCCACGGCAGGAAGGTTTTCAGAATGTCCAAAGATTTCGCCAGATGCGCCTCGGGCGTTTTCACATCGGCCCAGCAATCCATCGGGCCGCCGGGAATGCCTTCGAACACCATGATCTCGCAAGGGCCGGTGGTGGTCAGTGCCGGGAAGACAAAATACTCGCCGACGCCGGGGATCAGGTTGAATTCCACCGCCGAATGCGGCTCGCGCGGGGTCATGCCCTTGACATAGGTCAGCGCCAGCGCCCGCATCGGTTTGTCATAGGCCGATTTCTGGGCGTCGCGCGCGAACATCTGGCCGACCTCGCCTTTTCCGCTCGCCACGATCACCAGATCATCTTGGCGCGCGTACTCATCAATGTCCGAAAGGCCCGCGTCCTTGATGACCAAATGCCCGCCCAGTTTCTGAAACTCCGCCAGCCAGCGCGGCATCTTCACCCGTTGGTCAACGGCATAGGCGTTCTGGTCCAGCTGGCTGGCCCAATCGATCACCTTGCTGCCAGACCCGTCCGGGTTCGGCACGATGAAGTTGATGCCTTGCACGGGCGGGCAGCTGTCCGACCAGAAATCCAGCCCCAGATCTCGCTCGTTCTGCACGGCGTTCGAGAACATACACTGGCTCGACAAAACCCGGCCCTTTTCAATCTCGTCCGCCGTGCGATTTTGCACAACGCGCACCTGATGTCCGGCTTTGAGAAGCCCGATGGCAACCATAAGGCCCGATTGCCCGCCGCCGATGATGGTGAATTTCCGCATGATGATTTCCCTGAAGACTGGCTCTAAACGGCCTTAAGACATGAGTTTCGGAATCGCCGGCACGGCTTGCTCTGGGCCCATGGCGGTGTAGCCGCCGTCAACGCAGATGTCGGTGCCGGTGATGAAGCTGGCGTCATCCGAACACAGGAACAGCACGGTCGAGGCCACTTCCTCGGGGTTCGCCACGCGGCCCAACAGGTGGAAGGGTGCCGCGACGGCATCGGTCTTGGCGCGGTTACCCCCTGTCAGCTGATCCATGATGTTCGACCAGGTCCAGCCGGGGGATACCGCGTTGACGCGAATGCCATCGGGGGCAAGGTCCATTGCCTGATTGCGGGTGAGTTGCAGGATCGCGGCCTTGGACACCGGATAAACCCAACGCCCGGTTTGCGCGACGCGGGATGAGATAGAGCCGAAATTGACGATCGCGCCCTTGGTCGCGGCCAATTCCGCCCGCGCCGCCTGCATCAGCATGACCGACCCGACGATGTTGATATCCAGCGCGGTCAGCCAATCGGCGCGCGTGGTTTCCGCCCCGTTGTCGAGGTAAGAGCAGGCAACGTTCACCAGAAAGTCGATGCGGCCGAATTTCTTCTTGGTTGCCGCCACCAGCGCGGCAATCTCGGCGTCGCGGCGCAGATCGCAGGCTTGAAAGGCCACCCCGTCCCGTTCCATCGCGTGCCCCGCCTCTGCGGCAATGTCGGCGACCATGACGCGCACGCCCGCATCGGTGAACGCCTGCACCACGGCCTGACCTATCTTCGTGGCCCCGCCCGGAACAATGGCGACTTTCCCTTGCAGCCCTTTCATTGGACCCCCCTTTTATTTTTTTGAATTTGAAGAAGTTTTGGGCCAGTGGTGACCCCGCGCTATCCGCCAAACGGGGCGACTATCCGGAAAACGAAAAAATCTGCGCAAGGGCGCTGGCGTTTTGCGGAATCATGCTACGCTACACTGCCCATCGGGGAGGATGGCAATGCAGGAGGCTCATGCGCAGCGGCCCTTGGCGGGCCATGCGCTGTTTCAGTCCAACGACCTTGACGAGGCGCGCGAGCGTGTCGCGGCGGTGTTTTGCCCACACCGGTTGGATACCATCGGGCGGGGGGCAAAGATGGCGGCACGCCATCATCATCTGCGCGGCGACCGGGTTAGCCTGAACTACATCGAATATGGTGCGAAGACCCTGATTGCGCCGGGCACGCTAGAGCGGTTTTACCTGATGCAAATTCCGCTTTGCGGTGGGGCGGCGATTGCCAATGGCGCAGATCGCTATGTGACCGGGCCGGGGCAGGCGGCGGTCCTCAACCCGCAAGTGCCTACGACGATGATTTGGGAAGAGGGCACGCGGCAGGTTCTGGTGCAGATCGACCGCCGCGCGCTGATGGAACATCTGTCGGCGCAACTGGGGCATCGGGCCGACGAAACGCTGGCTTTTCAGGGGCCGATGGACTTGACCACGGGGGCTGGCGCAACCCTGCGCCAAATGGTGATGTTTCTGCTGGCCGAGGCTGATCAGGGCAGGGTTGCCTTGGGGGCTGGGCTAATGGGGCGGCAGGTCGAAGGCATGCTGATCTCGGGCCTGCTCGAGGCGCATCGTCACGACTATCGCGACCGGTTGGGCCGGGTGCGGGCGGCCCCAAGGCCCCGGCATTTGCGACTGGCGGAAGCCTTTATCGAGGCCCATCTAGATCAACCGCTGACCGTTGAGGATATCGCTGACGCCGCCGGGATCAGCACGCGTGGGCTACAGTTGGTGTTTCGCCAATATCGTGACTGCACGCCCTTGGGCTTTTGGCGCGATGCGCGACTTGCGCGCGCACATGGTGATCTGGTGGCGGGGGCCGGATCGGTGACCGAGGTGGCGCTGAAATGGGGGTTTTCGCATTTCGGCCGGTTTTCGCAGGCCTACGCTGCGCGTTACGGCCTTTCCCCGCGCGACAGTTTACGGGCGGCGCGGGGGACGGGGTATCAGGACTGATCAGATCAGGAATTCCGACAGGATCTCATCCTGCGTGATGTCGCGGTATTGGAATGCAGCAGCATCCAGCTGATCGAACAGCTTTTGGAAATTCGCGGCGTCCTTCGTCTCAATCCCGATCAGCACCGAACCAAAGTTGCGGGCAGATTTCTTCAGGTATTCAAACCGGGCGATGTCATCATCCGGGCCAAGCATGGCCAAGAATTCGCGCAGCGCACCGGGGCGCTGCGGCATGCGCAGGATGAAATATTTCTTCACCCCCGAATAGCGCTGGGCGCGTTCCTTGACCTCTGGCAGGCGTTCAAAATCGAAATTCCCGCCCGATGTGACGCAAACCACAGTCTTGCCGGCAATCTCGCCCGCCAGATCGGCCAAGGCGTCAACCGACAGCGCGCCTGCGGGTTCCAGCACGATGCCTTCTGTGTTCAGCATCATCAGCATGGTGGTGCAGATGCGGTCCTCGGGGGCGATCAGCACCTCGGCGGGGTTTACCCAGTTCAGCGCCGCAAAGGTGCGGTCCCCGATGCGGGCAACGGCAGCGCCATCCACAAAGTTGTCGATCCGCTTCAACGTGACGGGTTCATGCGCGACCAAGGCGGCAGTCAGGCTGGCCCCGCCTTTGGGTTCCACAAATCGAAAGCCGGTCTGCGGCGACTCGGCCCGCAGATAGCGCGTCACGCCGGACGAAAGCCCACCCCCGCCCACAGGCAGGATCACCAGATCGGGCGCACTGCCAAGCTGGTCAAGAATTTCCACCGCGACCGAGGCCTGACCTTCGATGACGTCTTCATCATCAAACGGCGACAGGAAATGCGCGCCTTCCTCGGCACAGAATTTCTGTGATGCGGCGAGCGTTTGGTCGAAATAGTCACCCGTCAGCACGATGCGCACATTGTCGCCGCCAAAGGCGCGGGTTTTATCGATTTTTTGCTGAGGGGTCGTTACCGGCATGAAGATCGTGCCTTGAACGCCGAAATGCTGGCAGGCAAAGGCCACCCCTTGGGCGTGGTTGCCAGCACTGGCGCAGACGAAATGCCGCTGATCTGGATTGGCCGTGCGCACCTTGCGCATGGCATTGTAAGCCCCGCGCAGTTTGTAGCTGCGCACGGGCGAGAGGTCCTCGCGCTTCAGCCAGATCTCGGCCCCATATTTGCGCGAAAGAAAGTCGTTGCGTTGCAACGGCGTGCGCGGAAACAGGTCGCGCAGGGCGCGGGTGGTCTGGCGGGCGGCGTCAGCAAACTGGGTCATGGGCAAGATGTGCCGGATTGCGCCCTTTGACGCAAGGGTCTGGCCTAAGCCCTTCCCTTGCCTAAGCCGGCGTTTCCCGCTAATCGCAGGGCGAAACTCAGGAGTCCCCCCATGTTCAAGCCGAAGAAAGTCGTTCTCGCCTATTCCGGCGGGCTGGATACCTCGATCATCCTCAAGTGGTTGCAGACCGAATACGGCTGCGAAGTCATCACCTTCACTGCCGATCTGGGCCAGGGCGAAGAGCTGGAACCGGCGCGGCAGAAGGCCCTGTTGATGGGCATCAAGGAAGAAAACATCCACATCGTTGATGTGCGCGAAGAATTCGTGCGCGACTTCGTGTTCCCGATGTTCCGCGCCAATGCGCTTTACGAAGGGCTGTATCTGCTGGGCACCTCGATCGCCCGCCCGCTGATCTCGCAGCATCTGGTCAAGATCGCTCAGGAACATGGCGCCGATGCCGTGGCCCATGGCGCGACCGGCAAGGGCAATGATCAAGTGCGGTTTGAGCTGTCAGCAGCAGCGCTGGACCCGGCGATCAAGGTGATTGCCCCGTGGCGTCTGTGGGATCTGACCTCGCGCACCAAGCTGTTGGAGTTTGCCGAGGCGAACCAGATTCCGATTGCCAAGGACAAGCGCGGCGAAGCGCCCTTCTCGGTGGACGCGAACCTGCTGCACACCTCGTCCGAAGGCAAAGTGCTGGAGAACCCGGCCGAAGAAGCGCCTGAGTTCGTCTATCAGCGCGTGGTTCCGGCCGAACAAGCCCCTGATCAGGCTGAAATGGTGGAAATCGGGTTTGAACACGGCGATGCTGTGTCGATCAACGGCGAACGTCTGTCGCCCGCCACCATTCTTGCCCGTCTGAACGATCTGGGCGGCAAGCATGGCGTTGGGGTTCTCGATCTGGTCGAAAACCGCTTTGTCGGCATGAAATCGCGCGGGCTTTATGAAACCCCCGGTGGCACCATCCTGCTTGAGGCCCACCGCGGCATTGAACAGATCACGCTGGATTCCGGCGCGGGCCATCTGAAAGATTCGATCATGCCGCGCTATGCCGAGCTGATCTACAATGGCTTCTGGTTCTCGCCCGAGCGTGAGGCGCTGCAGGCGCTGATCGACAAGACGCAAGAACATGTCACCGGCACCGTGCGGGTGAAGCTGTACAAAGGGTCGGCCCGCACCGTGGCGCGTTGGTCGGACCATACGCTCTATTCCGAAAAGCATGTTACCTTCGAGGAAGATGCGGGTGCTTATGACCAGAAAGACGCGCAGGGCTTTATCACCCTGAACGCGCTGCGCCTGCGCCTGATCGCCAGCCGCAATGCACGGGTGGCGAAGAAGCGCTGATCAGCGCATTTTCGTCGGCAAGGTCTTGCAGGGCCGGGCAGCCATTGGTTGCCCGGCCCTGTCATTTGCCGCAGTTTGGCCATGGCTTTATGAAAGCCTGATTCCAGCTGACGTCCGGCGAACGCATCTTCCTACGCCCGCCGGACCGGCCCTAGGAAAGGATACGACCTTGAAAAAACTTCAATCTTCAGTCGCTGTTTTCGGCCTTCTGGCCCTGTCTCTGTCTGGTGTGCCCGAGTTGCTGAATCCGTCCTCTGATGCTGGAGCGGCCTTTGCGCAAGGCAATGGCAACGGGGGTGGTAATGGGAATGGCAACGGCGGAGGGAACGGGAACGCCGGGGGCAATGGGAACGCAGGCGGGAACGGCAATGCAGGTGGCAACAGCCAAGGCAAGGCTGGCGGCCAAGGCAAAAGCGCCACCGCCGGAAGCAATGGCAATGGCGCGCTTGCTTCGGAATTGGCGGGGATGAATGCCATTCACGCCAGCCCCAACGCGTTGGAAAATGCGGACCCGAACAGTCAGGTGGGCCGAATCGCCGCCTACCGTGATGCCGCTTTGGCAACCCAAGGGGCCGCTGTCGCCGCAGCGGAGGCACAGCGCGATTTGGCCGTAGCGCAGGATCTGATGGCGAACGCCGAAGCGCTTCCCTCAACGACCGCCGAAGAAATCGCAGCGCGGGATCAGCAGATTGCCGATGCACAAACCGCGATTGATGCGGCCTTGGCCGGGCTGGACGAGGCAAACGCGACACTGGAAACCGCCTCGGCGATGGAAGAGGCCTCGCTGATGGAGGCGACCGGCGGTCGGGTGCTTTCGGATGAGGCCATGGCCGCTGTGCGCGCCGAGCTTGGCCTTTGATCTGTCCGCCCTGTGGTCTGGCGCAACGTCGGGCCGCATGGCGAAAAGGCAGAATTGTAAAAAAGTGACAACTGTTCAGTTGGTTACTTGCAAGGCATCGAAAGGCCGCCCGGGTTTGGGCGGCCTTTCTTTTTGCCCGATTGTCGGGCGAAATGACAAGAAAATCTTGTCCAATCGCTGGAATTCTTGCTTCCCTGCGGCACGGTGGCCGGGCATCTTGCGTCCGGTGTGGGCAGGCTTTCTGCCGCCTCATGCTTTGGGAGATCAGCGATGCGAAACGGTGGACAGGTTCTGGTGGAAAGCCTTGTGGCTTTGGGCGCGACCAAGGCATTTGGCGTGCCGGGCGAAAGCTATCTGGCGGTTCTGGATGCGCTGCATGACACCCAAGGCAAGCTTGACTATGTGCTGTGCCGCAACGAAGGCGGCGCGGGGTTCATGGCGGCGGCCTATGGCAAGCTGACCGGTTCGCCCGGCATCTGCATGGTCACACGCGGGCCGGGGGTCACGAATTCCTCGATCGGTATTCACACCGCAATGCAGGATTCCGCGCCGATGTTGATCTTCGTGGGTCAGGTTGGCACCGACATGAAGGGCCGCGAGGCGTTTCAGGAAATCGACTATCGCGCGGTGTTCGGCACCATGGCGAAATGGGTGGTCGAGATTGACGATGTGGAGCGTATTCCGGAAATTCTGTCGCGCGCTTGGATCACCGCTACGACGGGCCGTCCCGGCCCTGTCGTCATCGCTCTGCCCGAAGACATGCTGACAAGCGACACCGATGTTGCTCCGCTGACCGGCCCGGCCCGCATTGCCGAGCCTGCGCCCGAAGCGGCGGCACTGGCCGATGCCTTGGCGCTCTTGGCCGGCGCCAAGCGCCCGGCGATCCTGCTGGGTGGCTGCAACTGGACGGAAAGCGGCAAAGCAGCGCTGAAAGCCTTTGCCGAAGCCTCCGATATCCCGGTTGTCGCCGCTCTGCGCTATCAGGACATGTTCGACAACCATTCGCCCTGTTACGCGGGTGATCTGGGTCTGGGTCTGGCCGCAGGCGTCCGCAAGACGATGGCCGAGGCGGATGTGATTTTGGCGCTGAACACCCGTTTTGGCGAGATTTCGACCGAAGGCTATACGCTGTTTCAGGTGCCGGTCCCAGCGCAGAAGATCATCCATGTTCATGGCTCGATCGCCGAGATTGGCAAGATCTATGTGCCGACCATCGGTATCCCTGCTGGACCGAATGCCTTTGTCGCCGCCCTGACCCCGGTCAAGGGCGACTGGGCCGAATGGCGCGCCCGGGCACGGGCCGATTATGAGGCGACCTTCGCCCTGCCGAAACAGCCGTCGCCCGTCGATATGGTCGAGGTGACGGCGCACCTGAACAAGGTGCTGCCGGAAGATGCGATCCTGACCAATGGGGCGGGCAACTTCACCATCTGGCCCAACAAATTCTTCAAATTCGGCCCCAAGGCCCGGCTTCTGGCGCCGCAATCTGGTGCCATGGGTTACGGCCTGCCCGCCGCCGTGGCGGCCAAGGTGGCCTGCCCGGATCGCACCGTGGTCTGCTTTGCCGGCGACGGCGATTTCCAGATGAATTGCCAAGAGCTGGGCACCGCGATGCAGGCCGGCGCGCAGCCCATCGTGCTCATTCTCAACAATGGCACCTATGGCACGATCCGCGCCCATCAGGAGCGTAACTATCCGGCCCGCGTGTCGGGCACCGATCTGGAGAACCCCGATTTCACCGGCCTTGCCCGCGCCTATGGCTTCCATGCCGAGCGGGTCGAGACCACCGCCGATTTTGCCGCCGCCTTTGACCGGGCCTTGGCGTCGAAAACTGGCGCGGTGCTGGATCTCAACATCTCGCCCGAGGCGCTGACCCCGCGTGTGACGCTAAGCCAGATGCGCGCCAATGCGCTGGCTGCCAAAGGTGCGAAATGACCGTTCGTCTGGGTGCCGATATCGGCGGCACTTTTACCGATATCGCGCTTGAGGTCGGGGGTCGGTTCCATTCGACCAAGGTGCTGACCAACTATGCAGCACCCGAGCAAGCCATTCTCGACGGAATGGAAATCGTGCTGGCCGAGGCAGGCCTGACGCCGGCGGATCTTGAGATCGTCATTCACGGCACGACGCTGGCCACCAACGCGCTGATCGAACGGCGCGGGGCAAAGACTGCCTTTGTGACGACCGATGGCTTCCGCGATGTCATTGAAATGCGGACCGAAAGCCGGTTTGACCAGTATGACCTGAACCTTGTGCTGCCCACGCCTTTGGTGCCGCGCGAAGATCGCTTTACCGTCCGTGGCCGCATTGGCGCCCAGGGGCAGGAACTGGCCCCTCTGGACGAGGCCGGGCTGCAGGTGATTGCCGATCAGATCGCGGCAGGTGGCTATGGTGCGGTGGCGATTGGCTTTATCCATTCCTACATGAATCCCGCACACGAGGCCCGCGCGCGTGACATCATCGCGGCCAAGGCCAAGGTTCCGGTTTCAATCTCGTCCGAAGTCTCGCCGCAGATGCGCGAGTTTGAACGGTTCAACACCGTTTGCGCCAATGCCTATGTGCGCCCGCAGATGGCCGATTATCTGGGCCGCTTGCAGGTGCGTCTGAAGGAAATTGGCGCCAGCTGCCCGGTCTTCATGATCCATTCGGGGGGCGGGTTGATCTCGGTCGAAACGGCGTCCGAGTTTCCGGTCCGTCTGGTGGAAAGTGGCCCCGCAGGCGGCGCGATTTTTGCCGCCGATGTGGCGCGGCGCTTTGGGCTGGACAAGGTGGTCAGCTATGACATGGGCGGCACCACGGCCAAGATCTGCCTGATTGAAGATTTCGCACCGAAGACCGCTCGCACGTTCGAGGTGGCGCGCAGCACGCGCTTTGCCAAAGGCTCGGGCATGCCGATTTCGATTCCGGTGATCGAGATGATTGAAATCGGCGCAGGCGGTGGCTCCATCGCTTGGGTTGATACCTTGAGCCGGATTCAGACCGGGCCGGAGTCTGCCGCATCGGAACCGGGGCCTGCCTGCTATCAGCGCGGCGGCGATCGCCCGGCCATCACCGATGCCGATCTGGTTCTGGGCAAACTTGACCCCGACAATTTTGCCGGGGGTGCGATCAAGCTTTCCACCGCGAATGCCCTTGCCGCGGTATCCCGCGATGTGGGTGACAAGCTGGGCCTTGGGGCCGAAGCAGCGGCCTTTGGCATCTGCGAGGTGGTGGACGAAAATATGGCCAATGCCGCCCGCGTGCATGCGGTGGAAAACGGCAAGAACATCTCGGACAATATGATGATCGCCTTTGGCGGTGCTGCGCCTTTGCATGCCGCGCGGCTTTGCGAAAAGCTGGGGATTGACCTGTGCCTGATCCCGCCGGGGGCGGGGGTGGGGTCGGCCATCGGGTTCCTGAAGGCCCCCTTTGGGTATGAAGCTTTGGCGTCAAAGATCACCCGGTTGTCGGGCTTTGACCCAGCGGCGGTGAATGCGATGTTGGCTGATCTTTGTGCCACGGCAGAACGCTTTGTCCGCGCCGGATCTGGCGGCGAGATGCGGCGCGAGATCACGGGCTTCATGCGCTATGTGGGGCAGGGCTGGGAAATTCCGGTGCCGCTGCCGGATCGCCCCTTTGTTGCCGGGGATGCGGCGGCGCTGCGCGACGCCTTCCGCACCGCCTATGCCCGCCACTTTGGCCGTGCCATCGACGGCATGGACGGGATGGAGATTGAAATCGTCACATGGTCGGTGCGCGCAGAGGATATTCTGCCCGCGCCTGACCGTCACACCCTTGCCCTTGGTGGAACCGAGGCCCCCGCGACGCTCTCACGCGCGGTGTTCGATCCTGCCGAGGGCAAGCCCCTGCCGACCGCCATTGTCCCGCGTGAGGGGCTGAAGGTTGGCGCATGGGTGCAAGGCCCGGCAGTGATTGTGGAACGCGAAACTTCAACCGTTGTGACCTCGCCCTTTGATGCGGTGATGCAAAGCGACGGCTCACTTTTGCTGGTGCGAAAAGGAAGCGCGAAATGACCGACCAGACACGCGAAATTCGCATGCAGGTCATGTGGAACCGGCTGATTTCGGTTGTCGAAGAACAGGCGATGACCCTTCTGCGTACCGCCTTTTCGACATCTGTGCGTGAGGCGGGCGATCTATCGGCAGGCGTCTTTGACCCCGAGGGCCGGATGCTGGCCCAAGCCGTGACCGGCACACCGGGCCATGTGAACACCATGGCCGAGGCCGTGGGCCATTTCATCGCCGCCATTCCGCGCGACCGGATGTATCCGGGCGATACCTATGTGACCAACGACCCTTGGCTTGGCACCGGGCATTTGCACGACATCACCATGGTTTCGCCGTCCTTCAAGGGCGACCGTCTGGTGGGCTTTTTCGCCTGCACCGCGCATGTGGTCGATGTGGGTGGGCGTGGCTTTGGGGCGGATGGCAAGTCGGTCTATGAAGAAGGCATCCAGATCCCGATCCTGAAGTTTGCTGAACGTGGCGAGGTGAATGAAACCTTGCTGGCGTTACTGCGATCAAACGTGCGCGAACCGGGGCAGGTGGTGGGCGATTTCTATTCGCTGGCGGCCTGTAATGAGGTTGGCCATCGCCGCCTGATCGACATGATGGCCGAGATTGGGCTGGAAAGTCTGGACGACCTTGGTGCTTTCATCTTCACCCGTACGCGGGCTGCCATGCTGGACCGGGTGCGCGCCCTGCCGCAAGGCGCATGGTCGAACAGCTTGGATACCGACGGCTACGATGCCCCGGTGCGGTTGGCCGCGACGGTGCAGATTGCGGGCGACGTTGTGAATGTCGATTTCACCGGCACCGATGGCGTCAACCCGCGCGGCATCAACGTGCCGATCATCTATTCCAAGGCCTATGCCAGCTATGCGCTGAAATGCGTCGTCGCGCCGGAGATTCCGAACAACTGGGCCTCGCTTGAGGCGTTTACCGTGACCTCTCCGGAAAACATTCTGAATGCCCCGCGCCCGGCCCCCGTTTCGGTGCGTCATGTCATCGGCCATCTGGTGCCCGATCTGGTGCTGGGCGCGCTTGCAAAGGCGCTGCCGGGCCGGGTTCTGGCCGAGGGGGCGGCGGCCCTGTGGAACATTCACATGTCGGTGCGTCCGGTGGCGGGCGCACAAGGGCGGCGGGCCGAGATTTTGATGTTCAACTCAGGCGGCATGGGCGCGCGTCCTGGCTTGGATGGGCTTTCGGCCACGGCCTTTCCGTCAGGCGTGATGACCATGCCGATTGAGGCGACCGAGCAGGTTGGCCCGGTGATCGTCTGGCGCAAGGAATTGCGGCCCGGATCGGGCGGCGACGGGCAGCATCGCGGTGGTCTTGGCCAGATCATCGAGATTGAACCGGCACCGGGGCATGAGTTTGATTTCTCGGCGATGTTTGATCGGGTGAACCATGCGGCCAAGGGCCGGGATGGCGGCAAGGATGGCGCGGCGGGGATCGTGGCGCTGGATGATGGCACCGCGCTGAAGCCCAAGGGCTGGCAGCATGTGCCTGCCGGGCGCAGGCTGGTGTTGCATCTGCCGGGCGGTGGGGGCTATGGCGATCCTGCACGGCGGGACGCGGATGCACGGGCGATTGATGCGCGCCGGGGTTATGTCACGGAGACCGGGAAATGAGTTATGTCGCAAGCCGCCTGTCGGCGGTGAAACCTTCGGCTTCGATGGCGGCCTCTATGGCCGCCAAGGCGTTGCGCGCAACCGGGGTGGATGTGATCGACCTTGGTCTGGGAGAGCCGGACTTTCCGACGCCTGCCCATGTGGCCGAAGCGGCGCACAAGGCAGCGCTGGCGGGTGAGACGCTTTATACCGCCGCCGCCGGGACGCCCGCCTTGCGCGCGGCCGTGGCCGAAAAGTTCCGCCGGGAAAATGGCCTGGACTATGGTCCCGATGATATCGTGGTCGCCAATGGCGCCAAGCAGATCATCTTCAACGCGCTGATGGCCACGCTGAATGACGGGGATGAGGTTATCACCCCCGCGCCCTATTTCGTGTCTTATCCCGAAATGGCCAAACTGTTGGGCGGCGTTCCGGTGATGCCGGTTTGTGGCGTGGACGCCGGGTTCCGTCTGACCCCAGCGGTGCTGGAGGCGGCGATCACCCCCCGCACCAAATGGCTGTTTCTGAACATGCCGGGCAATCCCTCGGGCGCGGTTTATTCCTTGGCCGAATTGCAAGCTTTGGGTGCGGTTCTGGCGCGGCACCCGCAGGTCTTGATCCTGTCGGATGAGATTTACGAACATATCCTGTTTGATGGCCGCGAATTTGTCAGCTTTGGCAAGGCCTGCCCGGAGTTGAAAGACCGCACGCTCATCGTCAATGGTGTGGCCAAGGCCTATGCGATGACCGGCTGGCGTGTTGGCTATGCGGCAGGGCCAGCGCCCTTGCTGAAAGCGATGAACACGGTGCAAAGCCAGTCTGTCACGTCCGTGGCCGCGCCGATGCAGGCGGCGGCGCTGGCGGCACTGACCGGTCCGCAGGACTGCATCCCCACCTTCCGCAAAGCCTTTGAACGCCGTCGCGATCTGGTGGTCGCAGCCGTGGCCAAGATCCCTGGTCTGACACTGCCTGCCCCCGAGGGCGCGTTCTATGCCTATATCGGTTGCGCCGATTTGATCGGCAAACGCACGCCCAAGGGCGAGGTTCTGAGCGATGATACGGCGGTGGTCAGCTATCTTTTGAACGAAGGGCATGTCAGCGCCGTTCCCGGTGCTGCCTATGGTCTGTCGCCGTTCTTCCGCATCTCGACCGCCACTTCAGACGCCGTCTTGACCGAGGCCATGGCCCGCATCGCCCGCGCGGTTGCGGCGTTGGAGCCTGCGAAATGAGCCCGCGTTTTGACACGATCCTGATCACCGGGGCCGCTGGTCGGCTTGGCACGCAGTTGCGTCGGGGCCTTGCGCCTTTGGCCCGCAAACTGCGGCTGGCAGATGCCGCCCCGATCCTTGATCTGCAACCGAACGAAGAGGCGCTGACCTTTGATCTGGCTGATGAGACTGCCGTGCATGCCGCTTGTCAGGGCGTTGATGCCATCGTGCATTTTGGTGGCGTGCCGCTGGAGCGCAGCTGGGACAGCATCCTGAACGCCAATATCCGCGGCAGCTATCACATCTATGAAGGTGCGCGCAAAGCCGGCGTCAAACGGGTGGTCTACGCCAGTTCGGTTCACGCGATCGGCTATCACCGGATCGAAGATCAGATCGATGCCAATGCTGCGCATCGCCCCGATGGGCTTTATGGCCTGTCAAAATGCTTTGTCGAAGACCTTGGTCGGCTTTACTGGGACAAATTCGGGATCGAGACGGCGGCGCTGCGCATCTTCTCGTCCTTCCCCGAACCCGCAGATCGCCGCATGCTGTGGTCTTGGTTGTCATTTGACGATTGCGTGCGGCTGGTCGTATCCAGTCTGACCGCGCCGCGCGTCGGTTTCACCGTGGCGCATGGCCTGTCGGACAATGCGGTCAAGCCGGTCGATAACCGGCTGTCTGGGCATCTTGGCTGGCAACCGCAGGATACCAGTGAACCCTTCCGCCAAGGCCTTGAGGCCAAGTTTCCGCCCCCTGATCCCAAAGCCCCCGCCGTTCAGCATCTGGGCGGCTGGTTTGTTGATCTGGGCCACCCTGATGATGAGGCATCGAAATGAAATCCAGCTATGACGTCGTGATCGTGGGCGGGGCCGTCATCGGCTCTGCCGTGGCCTATTTCCTGATGGCAAACCCGGATTTCAAAGGCTCGGTGCTGATCGTCGAACGTGATCCGTTCTTCGCCAAAGCCTCGACCTCGTTGTCGGCCGCGTCGATCCGCACGCAGTTTTCCAACGCGATCAACGTAAAGATCAGCCAGTTTGGTTCCACCGTCATTCGGGATTTCGCGACGACGATGCAGGTTGCGGGCGAACCCGCGCCAGATCTGAACTTCCATTCTGGCGGCTATCTGTTTTTGGCCGCAACGCCGGATCAGGAACAGGTCTTGCGCGAAAACCACGCCGTGCAAAAATCCTGCGGGGCCGATGTGGTTCTGTGGAACCAAGAGGAACTCGCCCGCGCCTTCCCGCATCTGAACGTCGATGACATCACGCTGGCCTCCTATGGCCAGTCGGGCGAGGGCTGGTTTTCCAACACCGGTCTGATGAACGGCTTCCGTGCAAAAGCACGCGAGCTGGGCGCGGATTATGTGCATGACGAGGTGGTGTCTATCGCCCGCGATGGCGCAAAAGTCACCTCAGTGACGCTGAAATCCGGCGCAGTGGTGCAGGCCGGAACCATCGTCAACGCCTCCGGCCCGCGCGCGGCGCTGACGGCGCGGATGGCGGGGCTGGATGTTCCGGTTGAACCGCGCAAGCGCACGCTTTTCGTGTTTGATTGCGCCAAGACGCCGGAAGGTTCGGCCACGGTGAACAATGGGCGTTTGCCCCTGATGATCGACACCTCGGGTACCTTCTGCCGCCCCGAAGGTCGCTATTTCTTGGCCGGTTGCCCGCCGGTGGAAGACCCGGCTGTCGATTGGGATGACTTTGAACCGCGCTGGGAAGAGTTCGAAGAGATCATTTGGCCGAACCTGGCCAACCGGTCTCCGGGGTTCGAGGCGATCAAGCTCGTCAATCAATGGGCTGGGCATTACGATTTCAACACGTTGGACCATAACCTGATCGTGGGCCGCCACCCGGAAGTGCAGAACTTCATCTATGCCAACGGCTTTTCCGGCCATGGGCTGCAACAAGGCCCCGCCGCTGGGCGCGGGGTTGCAGAACTGATCGTCTATGGCGGGTTCCGCACGCTGGACCTGTCGGAAGTGGGCTACGAGCGCATCGTCGAGGGCCGTCCTTTCCTTGAAAAAGCAGTAATCTGAGGTGACACCGCCCGACCGCCCCACGCGTCTGCCGCCCCTGAACGCGCTGCGCGTGTTTCAGGTGGTCGTGCGGCATCGCAGCTTTCGGGCGGCGGCGGATGAATTGTTGGTGACACCGCAGGCCGTCAGCCAGCAGATCAAGCTGTTGGAAGACACGCTGGGGCTGGAACTGTTCGCGCGCAAAGGCCGCGCGGTGGAGCCGAACGAACAGGCGATCTTGCTGGCGCATTTCGTGCAGGCGGGCTTTGACGAGATGGCTGAAGGTGTGCGGCGGGTCACAAAACTTGGCCAGCGCAGCCGGATCAACGTCAACGCCAGCCCCTATTTCGCCACCCGTTATCTTCTGGATCGCTTGGCACGGTTCCGCGAAATCATGCCGGATGCCGATCTGCGGCTGACCACCATCGTCGATTTGCCAGACTTTGTGCGCGACGATGTGGATGTGGCGATCCAATGGGGCTTTGGGGGTTGGAAGGGGCTGGATCAGGTGCTGTTGTTGCAGGATGTGAAAATCCTGTGCTGCACGCCCGAAATGGCAGCGCGGATCAAGACCCCCGCCGATCTGGCGAACCTGCCGCTTTTGCATCCGGTGCTGACGGATCAGTTGTGGGTGTCTGTGCTGGCGCATTTCGGGGTGAATGCGACGGCGGGTAAGGGCGACATTCGCATCGAAGATGCGGCGACTATGCGGCGGGCCACTTTGGCAAGTCTGGGCGTGGGCCTGTTGTCCGAGATCGACGCCGAGGAAGATTTGGTCACCGGAAAGCTGGTGGCACCCTTTGGCACACGGGTGATGCACGACATGCCCGCGCATCTGATCCCCGGTTTTTACATGGTCCTGCCCAAGGCGCATCGGCGGGTCAAGGCGATTGCGGCCTTTTGCGCTTGGGTCGAGGGCGAGAACTGGCAGCAGCCGGTCTGGGAGGAATGATGAAACAGGCGCCAAACTTTAATGCGATTGTGACTGGGGCCACCAGCGGCATTGGCCGCGCGATTGCGCTTGGCCTTCATGCGGCGGGCTATCACGTGCTGGCCTTGGGGCGCGATGCAGGCGCTCTGGCTGATCTTCGGTCAGCCGGGCTTCAGGCCGAGGCGCTGGACGTCACCGACCGCGCCGCGGTAACCGCGCGTCTGGGTGGGTCTGCGCCAGAGGTGTTGGTGCTGAACGCAGGCATCATGCCGCCGATGGCCAATTTCTGCGATCAGGCACAAGAGGACATTGATCGCGCACTGGAGGTGAATCTTTCTGCCGTGATCCATCTGACGCGCACCGTTGCGCCGGGGATGCGGGCGGCGGGTAAGGGGCATATCTTCTTCACTGGTTCCACCGCAGGCCATGCGCCCTTTGCCAATCTGGCGGTCTACTGCGCCACCAAGGCCGCGATTGGCGGCTTTGCCCAAGCCTTGCGGCTGGACATGGCTCCTCATGGCGTGCGGGTGACCGAAATCGTCGCGGGCCGGGTTGAGACCGGGCTTTACAAAGACCTTCTGTCGGTCGAGGCGCGGGCGGCGATGTATGCGGGCAATTCCGCCGTGCAGCCCAAAGATCTGGCTGACATGGTGCTGGCCACCCTCGCCTTGCCGCAATCGGTTGATGTGGCGCGGTTCGATATTCTTCCAACACATCAGGCGACAGCCACGGGCGGCCAAGGAAAGGGCAAGTAAATGCAGGGACTTTCGGTTGTGATCGTCGGCGGCGGTGCGGGGCTTGGCGCGCTTCTGGCGCGGATGGCGATGGAGCGTGGGGCAACGGGCCTTGGCATCATCGACCTGAACGCCGAGGCCGCCGAGGCTGTTCTGGCCCCCGCCCGCGCGGCAGGCCTCAAGACGGCTTTTGCCGCCTGTGACATCCGCACGGCAGACGCGGCGCATGCTGCCTTTGCCAAGGTGGCCGCTGATCTTGGTGGCGTCGATACGCTGATCAACTCTGCCGCGATCTATCCGCGCAAACCGATCCTTGAGATTTCCGATGCCGATTGGGATGCGTCAAACGCGATCAACGTCAAAGGCACCTATCACATGATGGTCGCCGCCATTCGCCAGATGCAGGGGCAAGATCCCAAGGGTCATGTGCGCGGGCGGATCGTCAACATCACCTCTGTTGACGCCTTCAAAGCTCATCCGCAGAACGCCCATTATGCCGCCACCAAGGCTGCCGTGGTGTCGCTGACGAAATCCATGGCCCATGCGGTTGCGCCTGATGGTATCTTGGTCAACTCGGTCGCGCCCGCCGGCATGGCGACTGAAAAGGCGCGGGAACTGGGGTTCCTCGGTGAACTTGCCAAGGCCAGCCCCTTGGGTCGCGGTGGCGAGCCCGAGGAAATGGCAGAATGGGTGCTGATGGCCGGTGGTCCGAAGAACACCTATATGACCGGCGAAAACATCATCGTGTCGGGCGGCTATATCTACGCCTGAAGCGTCTTCGCGTCAGACCACCACGAAGCCGTGGGCAAAGGGATCACGATCATCGATGAAGATGGTGTTGATCCCGGTCTGGCGCGCCCATCCCGCGATGGATGGGATGATGGCGGCTTTGCCCGCCACCGTTGCCGCCGCTTCAACCCGTCCGTTGAACAGGCTGCCGATGATCGATTCATGTACAAATTCATCGCCTACGGTCAGTTTGCCCTTGGCGGCAAGCTGCGCCATCCGGGCCGAGGTGCCCGTGCCGCAGGGGCTGCGGTCAATCGCCTTGTCGCCATAGAACACCGCATTGCGGGCATGCGCCCCCGCTACGGTCGGCTTGCCCGTCCATTGAATATGGCTCAGGCCCCGAATGGCCGGGTGTTCGGGGTGGATGAATTCGTATTTCTCGTTCAGCGCCGCGCGCAGTTTGGGCGACCAGCCCACCAATTGCCCCGCCGTATGGTCAGCCATATCGCGGAACACTTTCTGCGGCTCTACAATGGCATAGAAATTGCCGCCATAGGCCACATCGACCACCACCTCACCCAAGCCCTCAACATGGGCGGTCAGCCCTTCGGCGTGGAGGTATGACGGTACGTTGGTCAGCCGCACTTCTTCGACGAAACGGCCCTCTTGCCGATAGGTGATGTCCACCTTGCCCGCAGGCGCGTCGATCGACAGCTTTCCCGGCTCGCGCGGTTGGATCAGGCCGTTCTCGATGGCCATGGTGATGGTGCCAATCGTGCCATGGCCGCACATCGGCAAACAGCCCGAGGTTTCGATGAAGAGAACTGCCACATCGCAATCGGGGCGCGTTGGCGGATAGAGGATCGATCCCGACATCATGTCATGCCCGCGCGGTTCAAACATGAGGCCCGTGCGCACCCAGTCAAACTCGCGCAGGAAATGCGCCCGGCGCTCTAGCATGGTGGCGCCTTCCAGACGCGGTCCACCGCCTGACACCAGCCGCACGGGATTGCCGCAGGTGTGCCCGTCAAGGCAGGAGAAGGTATAAACGGCCATTTAGAACCTCTGCGGTGAAAACGGGGTCAGATCGATTGCGGGCGGTTGCCCGGTCACCAGATCAGCCACCAGCCGGGCGGTGCCAGCCGATTGCGTTAGGCCCAGATGGCCGTGGCCGAAGGCATAGGTGACGCGGTTCGTGGCGCGGGCACGGCCAATGGCGGGAAGGCTGTCGGGCAAGGATGGGCGGAACCCCATCCATTGCACGCCGCCCGTCGGGTTCAGTCCCGGTAAAAAGGCCTGCGCCTTTTTTAGCATCGCCTCGGAGCGTTTGTAGTTCGGCGGCAGGTCCAGCCCCCCAAGCTCTACCGCGCCGCCCACCCGAACCCCGGTGGACAACGGGCTGACGACAAAGCCATGTCCGCCAAAGGTCACTTGGGTCCGCAGATCAAAGGCCGCGCTGGGCAGGGTGGTGTTATAACCACGCTCGGTTTCCAGCGGAATCTTCTCGCCCAATGTGCGCGCGATGCGGTGCGAAAACGCGCCTGCCGCCAGCACCACCTGATCGGCGGCGAAGGTCTGACCCTGGGCCAGCACCTCAACCCCGCCGTCTACGGGGCGCAGGGCGTGAACCTCTGCAATCTCCAACCGCCCGCCATTGGCCTGAAGCCGCGCGGCCAGCGCCTCGGTGTAAAGTTTGGGGTCGGCGATGGAATACCAGCCGGGGGTAAAGGTGCCGTGGGTAAAGCGGGGTGAGAGGCCGGGTTGCAGCGTGGCCATCTCGGGCGCGGTCATGTGATGAAATTCGATCCCATGATCGGCTCGCGCCTGCCAACCCGGCAGGCTGGCACGAAACTCGGCCTCAGATTCATAGACCTGCAGATTTCCCTTTTTCCGCAGCATGCCATCCGTGCCCGTTGCGGCCAAAAACGGCTCTAACTCGCCTTTTGACAGGTCCATCAGTGCGGTTTGCGCGGCGGTGGAAGCATCGACGCGCGACGGCGCGCAGGCCCGCCAGAACCGGAACATCCACGGCGCGATCTGCATCGCATAGGCGGGCGGGATGGACAGCGGGCCCAGCGGGTCCAACAGCCATTTCGGGGCTTTCTTCATCAGGCCGGGCGACGCGAGCGGTAGAATGTCGGTAAAGGCAAAGGCCCCGGCGTTGCCCGCCGAAGCCCCTGCAGCCGGGCCTTCCCGGTCAATCACCGTGACCGCCAGCCCCCGCGCCTGAAGCTGAAGTGCGGCGGACAGACCCACCACCCCCGCGCCGATGACGATCACCCCGGCCATCGCGTCAGGCCGCGTGCTTTTTGTCGAGGCTTGCCGACCAGTCGGCATACCACGCATTGAACAGCGCGAATTGCTTTTCAACAAAGCCTTGCTGGCTGGGCGACAGCGCATCGCCTTCGTTGAAGTGCAGCTTGTAGGCCGCGTCGCCCTTCAGAACCATCATGTGTTTGAAGAACAGCACCAGATCCGGCCCGGCATCGACCTCGGACAGAACCTGCATGGCGCTGTCCAGTTCAAACGCCAACCGCCGCGCGGTCGCGTCCCCGGCCATGGCCGCCTTGCACAGCTTGGTCAGGTGCAGAACCTCACGCGGGAAGACGTTGCCGATCCCGGTGATTGCGCCGTCGGCGTTGCAGTTGATGTAGCCATGATACACGGCGGTATCGACGCCGATCATCAGTTTTACATCATCGCCCGCGCTGGTGATCGCCTCACCCGCATAGGACAGATCGGCAAAGCCGCCGAATTCCTTGAAACCAACAAGGTTCGGATGCTCGGCCCGGATCTGGTTAAAGAGGTCTGCCTTGGTCGAATAGCCGTAATAGGGGCTGTTGTAGATCACGGCGGGCAGGTTCGGCGCTGCGGCCAGAACGGTCTTGAAATGCAGGCGCTGGGCGGCCACCACGGTACCGCGCGACAACAGGCGCGGGATCACCATCAGACCGTGGGCACCGACCTTTTGCGCGTGCGCTGCAATGGCGGCAGCGGTGGCGGTGTTTACGGCACCCGTGCCGACCACCACCTTGATGCCCGCTTTGACCAGACGTTCCACGCCTTCCATCCGCTCTTCGGTGGTCAGCAAGGGCCAGTCCCCCATCGACCCGCAATAGACAACGGCCGACATGCCAAGGCCCACCAACTCCTTCGCCTTCTCCACCAACTTGTCAAAGTCGGGTTTGCGGGCGGCGGTGCAGGGGGTCATCAGGGCGGGGACGGTGCCAGAGAAGATGTTCGGGTTCATGGGGCGCTCCAAAAGCTGCGGGTCCGGGGATGGCGGCAGTATAGCTTTAGTATTTTTCAAGTCGACTAGAATTTACAGGGGGGGATGCTGCCTGCGGTCCTGCGCAATAAGCGATTGGATCTGCGCCACAATCTGATCGGCGTGATCCCGCGCCAGACGGTCACATTCGTCAATATTGCGGGCGGTGACGGCGGCGATGATCGCCT
>CALBSG010000184.1 GCA_937927675.1 uncultured Paracoccaceae bacterium
CGCGCGGCCGATTGCGGCGATGAACAGCCTGTCCTTTGGCGTGCCGTCGCATCCGAAAACCGGCTATCTGGTCAAGGGCGTGGTGGAAGGCGTTGGCGGCTATGGCAATGCCTTTGGCGTGCCCACCGTGGGCGGCGAAGTGCGCTTTCACAAATCCTATAACGGCAACTGCCTTGTGAACGCCTTTGCGGCGGGTCTCGCCGATGCCGACAAGATTTTCTATTCGGTTGCCTCGGGCGTCGGCATGCCGGTCGTCTATCTGGGCGCAAAGACCGGCCGCGATGGCGTCGGCGGGGCCACAATGGCCTCGGCCGAATTCGATGACACCATCGAAGAAAAACGCCCCACCGTGCAGGTCGGTGACCCCTTCACCGAAAAGCGCCTGCTTGAAGCCTGCCTTGAGCTGATGGCCTCGGGTGCTGTGATTTCCATTCAAGACATGGGGGCGGCGGGTCTGACCTGTTCCGCCGTCGAAATGGGCGACAAGGGCGGCCTTGGCATCAAGCTGCAGCTTGACGATGTGCCGCAGCGCGAAACCGGCATGACCGCCTATGAGATGATGCTGTCGGAATCCCAAGAACGCATGCTGATGGTTCTCAAGCCCGAGCTTGAAGACGTGGCCCGCGCGATCTTTGTCAAATGGGATCTCGATTTCGCCATCGTCGGCGAAACCATTCCCGAAGACCGTTTCCTCATCCTGCATGGCAATGAGATCAAGGCCGATCTGCCCTTGTCGAAACTGTCCTCTTCTGCGCCGGAATATGACCGGCCTTGGGTCGAAACGCCCGCCGCTGCCCCCTTGGGTGCCGTACCCGAGATCGCCCCGATCGCGGGCTTGCGGGCGCTGATTGGCAGCCCGAACTACGCCCATAAGGCGTGGGTCTATGAACAATATGACAGCCAGGTTGGCGCCGATACCGTCATCGCCCCCGGCGCGGGCGCAGGCGTGGTGCGGGTGCACGGCACCGGCAAGGCGCTGGCCTTTACCAGCGACGTGACCCCGCGTTACGTCAAAGCCAACCCGTTTGAAGGCGGCAAGCAAGCGGTGGCCGAAGCCTATCGCAACCTGACCGCCGTTGGCGCAACGCCGCTGGCCACCACCGACAACCTGAACTTCGGCAACCCCGAAAAGCCCGAAATCATGGGCCAATTCGTCGGCGCCATCAAAGGCATCGGTGCGGCGGTTGCCGCGCTGGATATGCCGATCGTTTCGGGCAACGTTTCGCTTTACAATGAAACCGATGGCTCGGGCATTCTGCCCACCCCCACCATCGGGGCCGTCGGTATTCTGGCAAGCCTTGACGCTCTGATCGCGGGCCGTCCGACTGAGGGCGATCTTGCGGTTGTCATCGGCGCGACCAAAGGCCACCTTGGCCAATCTGCCCTGCTGGCCGAGGCCTTCGGGATCGAAGCGGGCGATGCGCCGCATGTCGATTTGGCGGCGGAAAAACAGGCTGGCGATTTCATCCGCGCCAACGCCAAGGCTTTTGCCGCCTGCAGCGACCTTGGTGATGGGGGCCTTGCACTGGCGGCCTTTGAAATGGCCGAAGGCGCACGTGTGGGCGTCAAGATCGACGCGGCCGAGATCGCCTTCCTCTTTGGCGAAGATCAGGCGCGCTACCTTGTCGCCCTGCCCCAGTCTGGCCTTGCAGCCCTGACGGCGGCGGCAAAGGCGGCAGGCGTGCCGGTGGCGCTGGTGGGTCAGTTCGGCGGCACGACCGTGACGCTTGGCACCGACAGCGCGCCCATGGCTGATCTGTCGGCGCTCTATCGCTCGGCCTTTGCGACGGCGGTTGCCTGATGCTGCGGACGGCTACCCCGGATGATTTTGCCTTTATCCGGGGCCTTGCCCAAGATCCGGCCAATGCGCCCTTCATCAGCGATGAAGACGACGCGGCGCTGACCGCTTACCTCGCCGATCCATCGGCCCGGCTTTATATCTGGGAAGAAGGCGGCGCGGCCGCGGGTTTCGCGCTTTATTGCGAAATCGGCCATCCGACGGGTCGGGTGGAACTGCGCCGTCTGGCCTTGTCGGTCACCGGCGGTGGTCGTGGATCGGCCTTTCTCAAAACGCTGACAGATCACGCCTTTGGGGAATTGGGTGCGGCCCGCGTGTGGCTGGATGCCTCGGGCGAAAACCTGCGCGCAGCGCGGGTGTATGAACAGATCGGCTACACGCTGGAAGGCACCCAACGGGCGCATTGGTGGCGCCCGGCGCTTGGTCGGGCGGTGGATCTTTTGTTGTTTGGCATCCGGCGCGAAGAATGGCAGGCGGGCCGCGCGTAACATCGCGCCGCCGCAGCCTCTTGCCCCTGCCCCTGCCCGGCCTTACATCTGAACCGTAAGTCAAAGGAGATCGCCCATGGCCATGGAAGCTGAAGACATCGAAGCCTTGATCCGCGCCTCCTTTCCGCAGGCCAAGATCACCGTCATGGACACCGTGGGCGACAAGAACCATTGGGCCGCCGAAGTGATTGACGAGTCGTTCCGCGGCATGAACCGCGTGCAGCAGCAGCGGGCGGTTTACGCCAGCCTGAAGGGCAAGATGGACGGCGCACATGGCGAATTGCATGCGCTGGCGCTGACCACAAAGGCGCCTGCCTGACGCCCGAACCGGCCCCAGCGCCGCCGTTGACTTTGGTCAATGGCAGTGCCGCCCCGACCGGGCAAAGAGACCTGACAAACGCACCGTCCCCCCGGTGCCAGACGCAAGGAAACGCGACAATGACCGCTCAAGACCAGATCCGCGAGACGATCACGAAAAACGACGTGGTGCTTTTCATGAAAGGCACCAAGATGATGCCGCAATGCGGGTTTTCCTCCCGCGTGGCGGGGGTTCTGAACTACATGGGCGTGGAATTTGCCGATGTGAACGTTCTGGCTGACGCCGAAATCCGTCAGGGCATCAAGGACTTCTCGGATTGGCCGACCATTCCGCAGCTTTATGTGAAGGGCGAATTCGTCGGCGGCTGTGACATCGTTACCGAAATGGCGCTGTCGGCCGAACTGGATGCGCTGTTTGACCAAAACGGCATTGCCTACTCGAAAGAGGCGGCCGACCGCATCCGCGAAGCCAACAACGGCTGATCCGCCGCGCCAGATAATATGAAAAAGGGGGCCGCTTTGGCCCCCTTTTGCGTTCAACTTTTCTGCGCCGTACATTCGGCCAAAAGCTGTTCTTCGGCGGTGTGATCTGCCTCCAGCTTCAGCAAAAGCAGCAAATCGCCCTTGCTGTGGATCCGATAGCCGCTTTGCGCGTCAATATCGACATAACGCACGCCTGAGCCGCTGACATCCTGCACCATCGCATGCACCACGCCCGCAATATGCACGGCGGCAAAGCTGGTGGCGTCCGGCGCGGTGAAATAGGCAACCGACAGATCGTCAATGGCTGTGGCACAGGTATAGGCCACGGTTTCTACCCGCGCGCCCTGATCTTCCCATATGGATTGGGCAAAGGTGGCAGTCGGCAAAAGCACAAGGGCGAAAGCGAGGGATTTCAACATGGTGGGCCTGCGGAAAAGGGGCGGAATTGCCCGCCCCTCTTGCCCTTAGCCCAAGGAATTTGGCAAGGGGAAGAAGCGTTGGGCTTTCCCCCTGCCCTGATTTTCCAGAGCTTCAGGCGCCTTCTTCGACCCGTGCTGCCAAGGCTTCGGCCCGCGCGGCAAGCTCTGCCAGCGTTTCCACCACCTGCGGCGGGATCACCGGCACTTCCAGCTTTTCCCGCTCGGGCTGCGGGCGGCCCTCAATCTCGGCCAGCTTGGCCTTCAACTGGCGATTTTCGTCTTCGATGGCGGCGGCCTTGTCGGCCAGCATCAGCCCCGACATCAACAAAAGCCGCGATTCCGGCAGGCGGCCCATGGCGGCAACCAGCGGCTGTGCCTCGGAATCCAGCATGGCAGAGGCGGCGCGCAGGAAATGTTCCTCGCCGGGTTGGCAAGACACCTGGAAAACCCTGCCGCCAATGGTGATATCAAGATCAGGCATGTTCGGCATCCTTCACGAGGGGATCAAGAGCGGCCACGACCTCGGCCAGCTCGGCAGCCTCGGCCGCGCGGGCGGCGCGGAGCGAGGCAATCTCCTTGCCCGCCTCGGCCAAAACGCGGCGCAGAGTGGAAATTTCATCGGCTTGCGCGGCCAGCTGGGCCTGCAATCCTTCGTCGGCCTCGCCCGCACCAGAGGTGGCGCGTTCATGCAGCACGCGGACACGCTCGTTTAGCTGGGCATTGGCCATCCGCTCTTCGTCCAAAGCCTCGGTCAGACGGGCGATTTCATCGCCATCCCCCTTGCCCACCTCAGAGGACGCCCGGCGGTCAAGCCCGGCCCCGATCCGTTCCATCGCGGCGGTGATCCGCCGCTCCAGCTCGACAATATCTTGCATGGGACTTGCGCCCTTTCTGTCTTTTCCGGCCAAAGGCTTACCCCCGGCCCCTCTCGTCCAACCGTTGCGAATCGCAACGGCAGCGTCAAGCCCGATCATAGCGCCTGCCCGGCGCGGGGTCTTGTCTTTTGCGCCCAACGGCTTGCGAGCCGTGCTTGATCTTGCCGCCAAGGCTGATATGCACCCCGCAAAGCCCGCTTTCAGCCAAAGGACTGCTGCCTTGGACATCGAAACCCTCCGCGCCCGCCACCCCGATCATTGGATGCGCGCCGCCGCGATCCGCACACTCACGCTGGATGCCGTTGCGGCCGCGAATTCGGGCCATTCCGGCATGCCCATGGGCATGGCCGATGTGGCAACGGTGCTGTTTGAAAAGCACCTGAAGTTTGATCCCAAAGCGCCCCGTTGGCCGGACCGCGACCGCTTCATCCTGTCGGCGGGCCATGGCTCGATGCTGATCTATTCGCTGTTGCATCTGACCGGCTACGCCGATGTGACGCTGGACGAGATCAAGAACTTCCGCCAGTGGGGCGCGATCACTGCGGGCCACCCGGAGTTCGGCCATGTTGCAGGCGTGGAAACCACCACTGGCCCCTTGGGTCAGGGCATTGCAAATTCCGTTGGCTTTGCGATGGCCGAAGCCCACCTGCGCGCCCGCTGGGGTGCCAAGGTGCAGGACCACTACACCTATGTCATCGCTGGCGACGGCTGCCTGATGGAAGGCGTCTCCCAAGAGGCCATCGGCATTGCAGGCAAGCACAAGCTGAACCGGCTGATCGTGATGTGGGATGACAATGGCATCACCATTGACGGCAAAGTGTCGCTGTCGGACGCCACCGACCAAAAGGCGCGGTTTGCGGCCTCGGGTTGGAACGTGCTGGACTGTGACGGCCACGATCCCGAAGACATCGACCGTGCGTTGGTCGCGGCGAAGAAATCTGACCGCCCCACCCTGATCGCCTGCAAGACCCATATCGCTTATGGCCATGCCGCGCAGGACACCTCCAAAGGCCACGGCGCCCTGACCGACAAGGCCCAGCTGCAAGCGGCGAAAGACGCCTACGGCTGGAAAGGCGGCCCGTTCGAGGTGCCCGCCAAGATCAAAGCCGAATGGGAAGCCATGGGCACCCGTGGTGCGGCCGCCCATGCCGAATGGAAAACCCGCGTGGAAGCCCTGTCGGCCGCAAAGCAGGCCGAACTCGTCCGGATTTTCTCAGATGAAGCCCCGGCCAAGCTGTCTGCTGCCGTGCGCGGCGTGAAAAAGGCCGCTATTGAGGCCCCGGCGAAACTCGCCACCCGGACGGCATCCGAAAAAGTGCTGGCAGCGATCAACCCGATCATGCCTGAAACCTTTGGCGGCTCGGCCGACCTGACGGGGTCCAACAACACCAAGACCGCAGATCTGGGTGTGTTCAATCAAGAAACCCCCGGCGGCCGTTACATGTATTGGGGCATCCGCGAACATGGCATGGCTTCGGCCATGAACGGCATGGCGCTGCATGGCGGTGTGCGGCCCTATTCCGGCACCTTCATGGCCTTTACCGATTACGCCCGCCCCGCGATGCGTCTGTCGGCGCTGATGGGTCTGCCGGTGGTCTATGTCATGACGCATGACTCGATTGGTCTTGGCGAAGACGGCCCGACCCACCAGCCGGTGGAACATCTGGCGATTTCGCGTTCGACGCCGAACACCTTGGTGTTCCGCCCGGCCGATCTGGTGGAAGTGGCCGAATGCTGGGAAATCGCCTTCAGCCAGAAATCCACCCCCTCGGTCATGGCGCTGTCGCGTCAGAACCTGGCCGCGGTGCGCAAGACCCACACCAACACCAACCTGTCGTCCAAAGGCGCCTATGTGTTGGCCGAAGCGACCGGCAAACGTCAGGTGATCCTGATGGCCACCGGTTCGGAAGTGGAAATCGCGCTGGCCGCCCGTGAGATGCTGGAAGCCCAAGGCATCGGCACCCGCGTCGTCTCCATGCCGTCGATGGAACTCTTTGCCGCACAGGACGAGGCTTACCGCAAAAAGGTTCTGCCCGCAGGCCCGGTGCGTGTGGCCATCGAGGCTGGCGTGCGTATGGGCTGGGACCGCTGGCTTCTGGGCGAGCGTGGCCGGGACACCAAGGCCGATTTCGTCGGCATGTCGTCCTTCGGCGCCTCGGCCCCCTACGACCGGCTTTACAAGGAATTCGGCATCACCGCCGAAGCCGCCGTCGAAAAGGCCAAAGCGCTGCTTTAACCCTCAAAATTCTTCGAAGAATTTTGCCAAAAAACAAAACGGCCCGAGGTTTCCCTCGGGCCGTTTCGCATTATTGCAACCGCTTACCGGTAGCCGACGGTTTCGATCTTGCCGTCCTTGATCTCGAACTCGCGGAAGTTGCCTGCGGATTCACCGCCGCCGATCAGCTCAACCGAGGTGGCACCGACATAGTCGATGTCTTTGCCCGCCGCGATCAGCTCCAGCGCTTTGCCCAACTCGCCCGGCAGGATCACTTCACCCGGGCCATTGGCGATATCCATCACCTTGGCGGTCCAATCCGCACCCTTGGTCGAATTGGCGGCCGCCATCGACAACAGCATCAAGGCCGCCGCGTCATAGGATTCGCCAGCATAAGACGAGGACGGGTCGAAATTCGCCGCCTTGGCCAGCTCAGCGAACTTTGCTGCACCTTCGCTGTCGGTCCCCGGAACCGAGCCGTACGAGCCGTTCAGCGCATCGCCAATCGAGGCGATCAGGCTTTCACCATACATGCCATCGGGCAGGAAGAAGGTGGAAAACGCGCCGGTATCCACCGCCGACTGGATCACGCCCTTGCCGCCCTGATCGACATAGCCCGCAACCACCAGCACCTCGCCGCCCGCCGAAGCCAGCGTCGCGACTTCGGCCGAATAATCGCCCTTGCCGTCCTCATGCGGGACGGTGGCGGTCACGGTGCCGCCCGCTGCGGTAAAGGCCGCCGCGAAAGCATCGGCCATGCCCTTGCCGTAGTCGTTGTTGGTATAGGTCAGCGCCACGGTTTTCACGCCGCGCGCGGTCAGGATGTCGGACATGATCTGGCCCTGACGGGCATCCGACGGGGCGGTCCGCAGGAACAGGCCGTCATCTTCTGCCGTCGACAGCGCCGGCGAGGTGGACGAGGGCGAAATCATGCCAATGCCCTGCGGACGTGCCACGCCTTGCAGCACGGCCCCGGTCACGCCCGAGCAATCGGCACCGACAATCGCCTTGACGCCATCAGCAGTCACCAGACGCTCTGCCGCGGCGGCGGCAGCCGTGCTGTCAACGCAGGTCGAATCCGAACGAACCGGGGTGACGGTCGATCCGCCCATGAATTTGCCCGAGGTTGACACCTCGGCCATCGCCAGTTCCGCACCCGCCGCCATGGTCGGCGTGATCGATTCCAAGGGCCCGGTGAAGCCGAGCAAAACACCGATCTTCACCTCTTCCGCCGTAGCCATCCCGGCCATCAGCGCCAGAACGGCGGCCGAACCAATCAATTTCTTCATCTTATTCTCCTAAGTCGAGCCGCCTGTAAGCGCGGCATCAAGTCCTTAGAAGAAAACAGAAATATACGAAAGACCATCGGACATTTCGTCGCCTTGACCTTGGCAGAATGCCGCCGGTCCGGTCAGTGGCCCGGCGCTTTCTTGCCGCTCAGGGCGGTCCAAAGCGGGCCGATGATGCGCGTGGCAAGGGGGATCAACAGCAGACCAAGCCCCAACCCGAGCACCCCATCGAGACCGGCCTGCACTGCCCACGCCACAAAGCCCGCGGCTTGCGGCAGGGCATGGGCGGCGGTTTCGGCGATGTGATGGATCGCCTGATAGGGCCAGGGCCAAAGATGCGTCACCTCCAACCCGTGCAGCACGATGGATCCCCCCACCCACAGCATCGCCGCGGTGCCGACGGTGGACAAAAACGCCATCAGCTTTGGCATGCCCGCCACCAGCCCCCGCCCCAGCGCGCGGCCGGCAGAGGTCTTGCGATTGGCAGCCATGTGCAGGCCGATGTCG
>CALBSG010000185.1 GCA_937927675.1 uncultured Paracoccaceae bacterium
CCACGCGCCATCGCGGCCGTTGAAAAGCGCCACGCTGGCCCCTTTTCCAAGCCGCATGACGTTGAATAGATAATTCGCAGCCTCGGCCCCAAGGGCCACGGCTTGCCCCGCGCCCAGAGGCTGATCTACAAACAGGCGAACCTTTGGCTTTTCCATGGAGCGACCCTATGACCGACCCGCGCGAAATGCCAGAGCCCCCAAAGCAGGTTGCGGACGCACCAAAGGGCAATTGGGTGGATCGTTTTGCCCCCGCATGGTCGGTGCCCTATTTGCGGCTGAGCCGTGCAGATCGGCCGATTGGCACATGGCTTTTGTATATTCCTTGTCTTTGGGGTGTGGCGCTTGCGGCCATGGGCGACGGGTTTCGTCTGTGGGATCTGTGGATTGTGGTGTCCTGTGGCGTCGGGGCTTTCCTGATGCGGGGGGCGGGCTGCACATGGAATGACATCACCGATCGCGATTTCGATGGGCAGGTGGCGCGGACCCGGTCGCGACCGATTCCGTCGGGTCAGGTGACCGTCAAACTGGCGCTGGTGTGGATGGTGATACAGGCGCTGGTCGCGGCGCTTATCCTGTTCAGCTACAACAGCTTGGCGATTGGCTTGGGCTTTGCCTCTTTGGCGTTGGTGGCGATCTATCCGTTTGCCAAACGCTTTACGTGGTGGCCGCAAGTGTTCTTGGGGTTGGCCTTCAACTGGGGGGCGGTCTTGGCCTATGCGGCGCATGGTGGGACGATCAGCCTTTCGGCAGTGCTGCTTTATGCGGCGGGTATCAGCTGGACGCTTTATTACGACACGATCTATGCCCATCAGGACAAAGAAGACGATGCGCTGATCGGCGTGAAGTCGACGGCGCGGCTGTTTGCGGATCGGTCGCGACAGGCGCTGTGGGGCTTTCTGGGGCTGACCATGCTGTTGGCGGCCATCGCCATTGCAACCCAACCGGTGACCAGCATGATCCAGCCGCTGACGGCCCTTGTGGGGGTGCTGGCCTTTGGCGGCCATATGGCTTGGCAAATGCGCAGGCTGAATGTCGATGATCCGACCTCATGCATGGTAATCTTTCGCGCCAACCGTGATGCGGGCCTTTTGCTTGCGCTGTTTCTTGCCGTTGCGGCCTTCCTTTGATTGAACAAGGCCCGCCTGCGCATTAAGAACGGCAGGCAACCTGCGCTGCTGCCAAAGAATGTGACCTTTGCCTTGGTAAAACTTCCCGCCTTTCGTCTGCCTGAAACTCTGCGGCTGACCCCCGCGCTTGCGACGGCTGCGGCCTTTGCGGCGGCGGCTTTCGTGGCGTTGTTGTTTGCGTGGGCATCAGTGCTGTTGATGGAACGCATTTCCGAGCGCGCTGTGCGTTCGCGCTTGCTGACGGATGGCATCACCTTTGCCACGGTCGAGGCAGATGGCCTGCGGCTGATCCTGACCGGCACCGCTCCGAATGAGGCCGGGCGTTACCGTGTCATCAATCTTGCCGGCATGGTGGTCGATTCGTCGCGGGTGCGCGACCAGATGGAAGTCACCCCGGCGCGCGCCATCGAAGCCCCCCGCTTTTCTTTGGAAATGCTGCGCAACGACGATGGCATCCAGCTGATCGGTCTTTTGCCAGAAGGCGACACCAAAGACAGCCTGATGGCCGAGGTCGAAGCCCTGCAACCCGACACCGAATTGCAGGACATGCTGGAAACGGCAGCCTATGAACCGCCCGCCACGTGGACGCCGGCGCTGGCCTTTGCACGCAAGGCATTGGCGCTTTTGCCGCGTTCCAAGATCACGGTGGACGCCAATTCGATCAAGATCACCGCAATTGCCGCCTCTGACGCGGAAAAGCGCAGCTTTGAGGCGGCCCTTGCCGAAGGCCAGCCCGAGGGCGTCAGCGTCAGCTACGAAATTTCCGCGCCGCGTCCGGTCATCACCCCGTTCACCTTGCGCTTTGTGATCGACGAACAAGGCCCGCGCTTTGATGCGTGTGCGGCCGATACTGAAAAGGCCCGGCTGCGGATTGTGGCTGCGGCCACCGCAGCGGGCACCGTTGGACGGCAGACCTGCGTGATTGGCCTTGGTGTGCCCAGTCCCTCTTGGGCGGTTGCTGCAGAGGCCGGCATCAATGCCGTGGCCGCGTTGAAGGCTGCCACGATCACCTTCAAGGATGCCGATGTCTCGCTTGAGGCCGCCGCCACCGTGCCGCAGGCCGAGTTTGACCGCGTGGTGGGCGAACTTGAAGCTGCGCTGCCCGATGTGTTTTCGCTGACGGCTGTGCTGGAAAAGGCCGAAAATGTTGCCCTTGGCCCGGCAGAGTTCACCGCCAGCCTAGCCAAGGACAGCGGCAAGGTGGAACTGCGCGGGCGGTTGGCCGATGAGGTGCAGCGTGCGGCCGTGGACAGTTTCGCCAAGGCCGCCTTTGGCAGCACTAAAGTCTATCAGGCCACGCGACTGGACGCCGATCTGCCCGAAGGCTGGCCTGTGCGTGTGCTGGCCGGTTTGCAGGCGCTGTCAGAGCTTGAGCATGGCTCTGTGCGGGTGCGCGCCGATCTGGTTGAGGTCAAAGGCGTAAGCGGTACGCCATCGGCGCGGGCACGCATTGCGCAGATCCTGTCGGAAAAGCTGGGATCGGGCAAAACCTACAAGGTCGATGTGACCTATGATGTCGAACTTGATCCGGTTGCCGCGCTGCCGACACCGCAGGAATGTGTCGAAGATGTGGGCGCGGTCTTGTCGCGCCAAAAGATCACCTTCAAGCCGGGCTCTGCCGAGATCGATTCTGCGGCCGCAGGCGTGATGGAGGCGCTTGCCAAAGTGTTGAAGCGCTGTGGTGGCGTGAAGATGGAAATCGCCGGTCACACCGATGCGCAAGGCTCTGAAGGGGGCAATCGCGCGCTCAGTCAGGCCCGTGCCGAGGCGGTTCTCTTGACCTTGCAGGGCCGGCAGGTGGATGTATCCGGCCTAAGCGCCAAGGGCTACGGCGAATCGCGGCCGATTGCGGAAAATCAGACCGAAGCGGGCCGCGAAGCCAACCGCCGGATCGAATTCACCTTGGTCGGCGCGGCCCCCATGGCCCAACCCGCCGGGGCCACGCCGGATGCATCTGCCGATACCGGCCCGTCCTTTGCCCCCCAAAACAAGACCCGCCGCGCCAAACGGCGCCCCGATACCAACAATTGAGCCAGGGTTAAGGTTGCCTCATGAACCGCACGGAATTCATCATCGCCACGGCTTTCATCCTGCTTGCCGCCTTTACCATGGGCTGGTTCACCTATTGGCTGCTGCATCGCTTCACCCGTGTTGCCGGGGGTGACATGGGCGAGATGGACCGCTTGGCGCAGTCGCTGCACGAAGCCGAAGAAGTCCGCGATCAGGCGATCATCTATCTGGAGCAGCGTGAGGCCGAGTTGATGAACCAGATCGCCCAGACCGAGGCCGAATTGCGCGCTGCCATGGAAGGTCTGCGCGACGCCCGCCACGAGGCCGAGGAAATGCGCGGCTATATTGAACGGATGCACGCCAACGGCTGACCGTCGCAGGCGATTTTTCGACGAAAAATCGGGCTGCCGTCTTTTGTCTTTGGCGGGGACGCGGTAGCCAAGAGCCTTCAGGGAGGCTCCGATGGACATGCGCACGATTTTTGACCGGCTGATGAGCTTTGACACGGTGTCGTCAAAGCCGAACATCGCGCTGATGCACTATGTCCGTGATCTGTTGGCCGATGCCGGGATCGAGGCGCTGTTGATCCCAGATCCTGCGGGCGGCAAGGCCAATCTTTATGCCAGCACTGGGCCTGCGGGGCAGGGCGGAGTGATGCTGTCGGGCCATACCGACGTGGTGCCGGTTGAAGGCCAAGCCTGGACCAAACCGCCCTTTGCCCTGACCGAAGAGGCCGGCCGATATTACGGGCGCGGTGCTGCCGATATGAAGGGCTTTTGTGCTGTGGCGATTGCCACCATGTTGCAGGCCGCCAAGCGCCCGCTGAAGACCCCGCTGCATCTGGCGCTGTCTTATGATGAGGAAATCGGCTGCATGGGGGTGCGGTCTTTGGTGACGATGCTGGAAACGGCCCCGGTGCGGCCGCGGTTTTGCATTGTGGGCGAACCGACCGGCATGCAGGTGGCCACCGGCCACAAGGGAAAGGTGGCGTTGCGCGCCACTTGCAGCGGCCGCGAGGGGCATTCTGCCTTGGCGCCTATGGCCCTTAACGCGCTGCACCTTGCGGCTGATTTCGTGCAGGCGGTGCGCGCTTTGCAGGCCGATGTGGCGGCCAATGGCCTGAAAGACGGCGATTATGACGTGCCCTATTCGACGCTGCATGTTGGCAAGCTGAATGGTGGGGTGCAGGTCAATATCGTGCCGAATACGGCCGTGATCGATTTTGAAATCCGCTCTGTCGCGGGGGAGGATGTGGATGGGCTGATCACCCGTCTGCGCGCAGCGGCCGAGGGCATTGTTGCCCCCTTGCGGGCCGAGTTTCCTGAGGCCGCGATCACAGTGGAACGACTGTGGGATTATCCCGGGCTTGGCACGGCGTCGGATGCGGCGGTGGTCAATTTCGTTAAGGGACTGACCGGCGCGAATGGCACGATGAAGGTGGCCTTTGGCACCGAGGGCGGGCTTTTCGACGCGCGTTTGGGCATCCCGACTGTGATTTGCGGGCCGGGGTCTATGGCGCAGGGGCATAAGCCCGATGAGTTCGTGACGGTTGAACAGATGGGCCGCTGCGAGGCGATGATGGCGGCCTTGCTGGATCGGCTGGAGGTGGGGCTTTAGGGGAGCATTCCTGTCACAACCCTGCCGATTTTCGCTAAAAACGCCGTACGGCACCTGTATGATCCGCGTATGGCAGGCGTCTGGTATTCGGGGGGCAGACGGTGGCGGCAGGGCTGCGGATTTGCCAAACGGGAGCAGGGCCAGTAGAGAGACGAAATGCTTCACCGCGCCTGCGCTTCGCAGCGCTTTCAACCAGACAGTCTGCCCCGTGACCCCTGCCGCCCGCCTGCAAGCCACCCTCGATCTTTTGTCCGAAGTTGAGAGCGCCCCGCGTCCTGCGGATGCGGTGACCTCTGGCTGGTTTCGCGGCCAGCGTCATCTTGAGGACGCCGACCGAGGGGCGATCCTTGAACTGCTTTATGCACTGCTTCGCCATCGGGCGCGGCTGGGCTGGTGGCTGGCACGGCTGGGGGCTGATGACGGCCCCCGCAATCGGCTGCTGGCATGGCTGGTGCTGGGTGAAGGCAAGACACCGGACCAGATCGGACGGCTGTTTGATGGCGCAAGATTTGCCCCTTCTGCTGTGACACAGGCCGAAGCCGCGCTGCTGGCCGGGGTGCAGGGGGGCAAGATGGTTCACCCCGACATGCCCGACGAGGTGGCGCTTGAATGCCCGGCTTGGGCCATCGCCCCCCTGTTGCGGCGGTTTGGGGCCGCGTTTGCGTCGGAGATGGCGGCAACCCTTCTGCCGCCGCCGCTTGACCTGCGGGTCAATCCGATCAAATCGACGCGCGCAGATATGCTGCGGGACTTGAAAGGTTTGGGGCTGCGGGCCGAGGCGACGCCGCTTTCGCCCTATGGCATTCGGGTTCGTGAACGCCTGTCCCTGTCACGTTTGCCGGGGCTGAAAACCGGCGAGATCGAGATTCAGGACGAAGGGTCGCAGCTTGTCGCGCTTTTGGTCGGGGCAGGGCCGGGGGACCGGGTGGTTGATTTCTGTGCTGGGGCCGGGGGCAAGACGCTCGCCCTTGCCGCCCAGATGAAAAACAAGGGCCATGTGGTGGCCTGCGACATCAATGAGACCCGGCTGAAGCGCTGTGCCGAACGCATGCGGCGCGCGGGGCTGCACAATGTCGAGACAAGGGTGTTGTCGTCCGAGACGGACCGTTGGGTCAAACGCCACAAAGGCGGGTATGACCGTGTGCTGGTCGATGCGCCGTGCAGCGGCACGGGAACGTGGCGGCGCAATCCCGATGCCCGCTGGCGGGCGCCGGAGCTGGGATTGGAGAACCTTGTTGCCCTGCAGGCGCGCATCCTTGCCAGTGCCGCGCGACTGGTAAAGCCCGGCGGACGGCTGGTCTATGCAACTTGCTCGGTTCTATGTGAAGAAAACGAAGATCAGGTGGCGGCGTTTCTGGCGACACATCCGGCCTTTCAGGTGGTGCCGCTGCGCGATGCCGCGCCGGATCTGATCGACTCGGCCCATCCCGACCACCTGTCGCTAACGCCCGCACGCCACGGGACGGACGGTTTCTTCGCAGCCGTTTTTCAGCGTGTGGCCGCGCCCGAGACGGCCGTCCCAAAGCATCGCGGCCCGACTGACCCCGCCTGATCCAACCTTTGACTTGTTGGTTGGGGGCTTTGCTTTAAATCGCCTCTTTGTCCCGCGACAGGAACCCGGCCAAGGCGCGGCTGATGGTGGCGGTCGTGCCGGGTTTTTCCAGCGCCGCAAAGGGCAGGGGGCGGCAGGCCTCCATCGCGGCAAGACCGACGCGGGCGGTCAGCGCGCCGTTCACCACGCCTTCGCCAAAGCGGCGGGACAGTTTGGCGAGGATGCCCCCCGAGGCGAAAGAGCCGATCAGGTCATCGGCCAGTGCAATGGCCCCGGCCCCAAGAAGGGCGGTGAAAACCCGGCGAAGCAGCGCAAGGTTGCCAAGGGTTGACGACCGCCCGCCGTAAATCTGGCTCAGGCGGCGGATCATTCGCAGGTTGGCGAAAAGCGCGGTTGCCACATCGGCGAGTGCCATGGGGACAAGGGCGGTGACGGTGGCCACTTGGCGGGCGGCGCTCTCGATTTCAGCGAGCGCGGCTTTGTCGAGGGGGGCCATCAGTTCGCGTTCCATCAGGTCAAGAAGACCATCGGCGTCGAAGATGTCGGATTGGTGTTCCGTCAGGCGTGCAAGGCCCCAACTGGTTTCGGGGCGTTTGGCGTAAAGACGGTGCAACGCGGACAGCACAGCGCGGGCAGCGGGCAGGTTTGCTGTGGCGCGGGTATTGACGGCTTTTTGCCGCAATTGGTCGATCCGAGAAATCCGGGCAAAGGCCGCCAGTTCGCGCAACGCAAGCAGAAAAAGGATACCGATGGCCGCGCCAACCAGTGCCATCGCGGCCCAACCAAGAACCGAGTCGCGGTTCAGCAGGGCGGTGACAAAATCCCATGCCGCGACCGACAGCACAAAGCTGATGAGCGTGCCAAAGACCCAAAGTGCCGCGCGCGACAAAGGGGACATGCGGCGGCTTGCAAGGCGACCGATCGCATGCACCGCGCGGCCGTCGGGCAGGTTGTCCGGCACGGGGGCCTCAACACCGGGATCGGCGGCGGGGCCGTCGTCAACTTCGATCAGGGCGGGGCGGTTCAGGTGCAGGCGCTGGGTCACAGCCGGTCTCCGATCAGGAAATCTGCGGCACGGTCCAGCCGGATATGGGGCGGCCCCATGCCGGGGGATTGGCTGGTGCGGGCCGGGGCAAAACCCATGAGCGCGTAGTCAGCATCCAGCCAGCCAGTCGCGCCTTCGCGGGCGGGGGCAAGGATGCGGGCGGGGTCGCGTGGCAATTCGCCGGGATACATCACAGCCTGTTTGCCCGTAGACAAAAGCCGTCCCTTAACGGCAGGCAACGCGGCGCCGTCGCGCTGGATCATTTCCTCAACCGTGCAGCGCAAGGAGGCCAGCGACAGGGCTGCCGTTTCGGCCCCGGCGAAATCGGCCCGCGCGCGCGCATCGCGCAGCAGAGCTTCGGTAATGGCGGTCAGGGCGGGGTGTTGCAGATGGTGCAAATGGTCGGCCTTGGTCGCGGCAAACAGGATCTTTTCCACCCGCTTGCCGCCCAAGATGCCGGAAAGCCAGCCATTGCGGCCGGGGCGGAAGGCCATCAGAACCTCGGCCATGGTGCGGCGCAGATCCTCAACCGCTTGCGGGCCTTGGTGGATCGCCCCTAAGACATCCGCCAGCACGATCTGGCGATCCAGCTTGGCAAAGTGATCGCGGAAGAAGGGTTTGACGACGCGGGATTTGTACGCCTCATACCGGCGTTCCATCTCGCGCCACAGACTGTTTCGCGGGGCGTCGGCGGGTTTGGGCAGCGGGGTAAAGGTGAGAACCGGGCTGCCCGCAAGGTCACCGGGCAGCAGGAAGCGACCGGGCGTGCAGTCGGACCATCCGGCGGCGCGGG